>CANQYB010000011.1 GCA_947627975.1 uncultured Bacilli bacterium
TTTTTATTTTATGCAAGTTTCCTTGACATATTCATAATAACATAAAAAAGAACTTTTTGCAAGTTCTCTATATAGAATTCGAAAAAGTTCGAATAGAAACGTCAATGGTGCCCTAAAGGAAGAAGTATAACAACTTTTAATCTTTAATTTTATTTAATATTTTCATAACTTCTTCATATACTTGTAATTCTTTTTTAGTACTATCATTCCTAAATGGAGATACAAAATCTTCAATTTCTGATAAAACTAAATCAATATTATTTTTATCTACTTTATCTTTAATAATTTCTAAACATGTATTTCTGTATCCTCTTATCGCACAACCTGCTAAGGCTTTATAATACGAAACAGCTGGCAACTTTGATTTTTTATATAAATCTAATGCAATTTCATCAGTTACTTTTCTAGGATTATGTAAGATTATTTTATTACTTCTAAATACTCCATGAGGAGCCGATTTACTAGGGCAATCTATTAACTCTGCATCTTCAGGAATTTCTACATCATATAATGTATCTCCTCTTATTAGCCATCTTAATATCTTATCTTCTGTACTAAAATTAAACCCACCCATTTTTTTAGGATCTTGTGCTGAAGGATTCCAATTATTTGAAATATTTATTTCATCAATTTTATATTTTAAATTATTATTTGCACCAGATGATGTTCCAAACATAACTTTTAAATATTTATTCATAGTATTTTCTCCTATTAAATATTAATTATATTGATAAGTCAATATACAAGTGTGTTTTCTAAATTGACAAATATATCAATTTATACCATAAATATTGTATCAAAATTTTAAACATTTTAAAACTCGAACTATAAAAGTCCGAGTTTGGTATCTATCTGGTGCGTATAGAAAAGAAGTTGAATAACTTTTCTTACATTTAATAATAGGTAGTAATAACTACTAACTAATATAGTTATACTACATATTTTACATTTTGAACCGATAAATTTGTATATTTTTACAAATAGTTGCTTAAAAGAAAAATTTTCATGGTAAAATAAATAATAGGAAGGTAGTGAAAATATGAATCAAGATTCTAATAATTTAAATCAAAACAAATTTAATACACAAGGTAATAATGTAATACCTAATAATCAACCATTACAAACCAACCAAAATGTCAATGTTAATCAAGCAGCATTTAATAACCAACAACAAGTTAATACAGATTATCAACAAACAACAAATCAAATGAATATGCAACAACCGACACCACAACCTATGAATTCTTTTGAAAGCGAAAATAATAGTCAGAGTTTCAATAGTAAACCACCAAAGAAAATGAATTTAGGTTTAATTATAGGAATAATTGTTGCAGTAGCAATTGTAGGTGTTGGAGTATTTTTGGGTAGTAAATTACTTTCGAGTGGTAGTAATACCGATTCTTCTGAAAATAATGTTGGTGAAAATAATAATTCTAATGATGAGAGCAGTATATCAGATAATGAATATATAAATTTATTACAATCTACATATAAAGTTCCTGGAAAAGAAATTTATATCAATTATCCATATAATCGAAAAAATTCAGCAACCTTATGGCATCCAGTTGAATTGGGATTTACGAAATATTGGCATGTTGAACATGAAATGTTTATTGCATTTAGTTGCGCAATAAATGATGTAGCAAACGACTTAGAAAAAGCACACGAATTATCCTTTGAAACCTTTTTACACACTTTTGAAAATGAAAATTTAAATTATATGACTACAGAAAAAGAGGAAAATATTAAAGTAAATGGAATTGATATGTATAAATATATTGGCAAGATAAATTTTGATTTAGAAGGAACACAAGAAAAATTTGCTATTGGCTATTCTTTTATAATGGATAATACTCCTTGCAATATAACTGGATTTGCATATAAAGCTGAGGAGACAGATGATGTAGTTAATGAGATTACAAAAACAGTTGAAGCTATGGCAACAACAGTTAGATCAACAAAATAATGTGTTAAGAATTGTAGTGTATCCTACTTATTATTTGCAAATTTACAACATTTCTTTTTGCACACCGTTATTGGCTAGCCGATAGCGTAGTGTGTTACCATTTTGAAAAAAATGATTTTCTTAAAGCCGAGCAAATTTTAAATGCTCAGCTTTTTAGTTTGCAAAAAAAACTAACATTTCTGTTAGCGTTTATTATCTCGAATGAAAAGTTCGAATAATTATCATAATGGTACATGAGTTATACACTTTTGGGAAATTTTATTAAGGTTAATTTCTATAACAAGTATATCACAAATTTCTTATTTAATATCTAATAATTCTTCTTGTTCTGTTAATTCAATATAATTTTGTGAAGACACAATTGGTCTTTCTAGTTCTTGTTCAATTTCCTGTTTTGCTTTATTTAATACTTTACCTGCTTTATTCATATCATTTTTTAATTTTGTTAATCCTTGGCTATTATTCTTTTTATGAAATTCTACTGCTGTGGCTTCTCCTAAATTAGTAAGAGCAAGTTCAATATTAGTCATTGAATCTCGTAAATTTTGAGATTCATGCAATCCCTTAATATTTTTATATTCTTTTGCACTTAAACCAAAACCGGATTTATATATTTCGTTAGTCAATATAGCATAATCTTTTCCAATTTGTGCTCCACGCTCTTTCCATTCATCGGTTAAATTATGTCTTGTTGTGATTCCACGTTCTCGTTGTTCTATCCAAGATTTAGAATAACCTTTCCTTTCATAAATTTGTTTCATCCTATCCATGGCAAGTTCAGGATTATTAATTTCTTCTATTCTTTCACTACCAACTCTGGCAAGCCAAATTTTGAAAGGTTCTGCTTTTGGAGAAGGAATAGATTGAATAATTCTTAGTATTCCTGCTGTATCACTCACTTGAATTTTTCTTTTTTTCCCATCTTTCGTTGGCATTTCAAGTAGGGTACAAATTGTACCCCAGTTATTTTGTAAAGCATCATCTCTTGATTTTAGTTTTTTTATATATTGTTTAGGATCATTAGAATCTGTAAGCGCATATACAACATCTAATATACTAAAATACCATTTATTTTCTTTCCAAGTTTTTCTAATTTCTTTTTCTTCAAATAGAGCTAATTTATATTCCATATTCCGATTCCTTCTTTTAATATTATACAATATAATCTATATTTTCTCTTTTTTTATATAAAAAACTCAAACATATGAGTTCGAGTTTCATACTTTAATGGTGCCTGTGGTGGGACTCGAACCCACACGATAAATTATCACTGGATTTTGAGTCCAGCGCGTCTACCAATTCCGCCACACAGGCATATAAATTATTATAACAAAATATTTATAATAATACTACAAATTTTATTCTTCCTTATAAATTGATGTAAATAATTCTTTTTCATTTTCAGTTGATTCATCATTATTTAAAAATTCTGGAAGATCATCAATTGTTGAAAGGCCAAAATAATCTAAAAAATCATGAGTGGTTTTATATAAATTAGGTCGTCCAGGCATATTTGATTTTCCTGCTTCTTTTATTAAACCTTTAGCTACTAATTTTCTAACTATATTAGCACTTGCTACACCTCTTAAATCATCAATTTCAACTCTAGTTATTGGTTGATTATATGCAATAATTGCAAGTGTTTCTAAAGCTGGAATTGATAAAGTATTTGTTCTTGGAACGCTTAATAATTTTTGATAATAATTTTTATGTTCTTTTTTAGTAGTCAATTTAAAAGAATCACCTAAAAAAGAAATTCTAATTCCTCTTTTTTCATTATCATAATCTTTTTTTAGTTCCATCAATAATTTTTTTGCTTCTTCTTTTTCTATTTCTAAAATATTGCAAATATCTTTTAATGTTAACCCCTCATCACCTACTACAAAAAGTAAGCCTTCTAATATTGCACATTTATCCATAAAATCACATCGCTTCTATAAATATTTCTTCAAATTCATTTTTTTGATTTAGTTTTATTTCTTTATTTTTGCTCATTTCTAAAATTGATAAAAATGTTACTATTAAATAATCCTTATTTATTATATCAAAAAGTTCATAAAAAGTTACTTTTTTCTTTTTTTTAATTATGTTTCTAACTTCATTAATTCTTTTTTCTATACTAAGTTCTTTTCTAGTTATTCTAGTATTTAAAGGTTTTATATACTTTAATCTATTTTGAAAATTAATAAATGCTTCAATTAAATCATTTATATCTTGATGATTTATATCATTACTAGAATCATCTTTATAATTATTTAAATTTTCTGGATATTTTGTATATATTTCATTTCTTTTTTCTTCTAATTTTTGAAAATTTAAAGACATATCTTTATATTTTTTATACTCAATTAATTTTTGTTTTAAATCATCTTCAGAGGAAATAGTAAAATCATCTTCTTCTATTTCTTCTTTATTAATTAATTTTTTACTTTTTAAATGAATTAATTCTGCTGACATAACTAAGTATTCTGATGCAATATCAATATTTTTGTTTTCTAATTTTTTTATAAATTCAATATATTCATCAATGATTTCGCTAATATTTACATCGTATATGTCCATTTTCTTTTCTTTAATTAAATGTAAAAGTAAATCAAGTGGTCCTTCAAAATCATTAATATGGAAATTATAATTCATAAAAATCCCCCTAATTACAAGTATATAAAGATGATTCTAATTCAAATTTTACTATACTTGCAGATGTATTTTTTTTATAAAATCTATTATCATTTAATTCTTTATATTTAACTTTCGATAAATCAAATATAGCTTTATAAGTAAAACTATTATCATTATTTGAAAATTCTATTTCAATATTTTCATTTTTATTATAATTTTGATATTTTTTTTGATAAATTTCCAATTCTTTAGAAAAATTTGTCGAAGTATTATCTAAATTATAATTTTCAATAATTTCAACTAATTTATCATCAACAAAAGTATATGTTAATTCATTATTTCCTTTTTGACAAATTAAATTAGCTCTTATACCTTCATTGTAATTTAAATTAACTTTAGGATAATCAGTTGTATTTTTTGAGGAAATAATAACCAATTTAGCATTGTCAAATGCTTTTTGAGATATATTAACTTTTTCATTTATCGTTTGATTAGAACTTATATTAATTTTTCCAAGCATTATTCTTTCTATAAATGATTTACTATCTGAATATAATTCTATAAAATAATTACTTTTACTTGAAAAATTATTTTTCTCATTATTTGTTATATTAAAATTTAAATAATAACTATCTTCACTATATGAAGTATTTATATTATCTATTATTAAATTATCAACTGTAAAACTTTCTGTAGGATTTATCTCATAGTAAAATATATCCCCATCATTAGAAATTAAATAACTATCTTCTTTACTTGAAGAAGATGATGGTAAATTAATTTTTATATTACTGTTTTCCTCTTTATTTAAATATTCAGTTATTTTGGGTAAGAAAAAAGCTACTAAAAATAAAATTATAAAAAAAAGTATAATCCCAATTGGTGAAGTATTTTCTTTTCTTAAATTACCAATTGTAACGGGATTAGGTATGATATTTTTATTTTGACTTTCATTAATTGCATCTAGTGGTGTTAATTTTGGTAATTCCTTTTTACTTTTTTTGTTTTTCATAATATCCCTCATATTCTTATCCCTTTTAATTATATCAAAATTAAAAAAAAAAGTATATATTATACTTATACTTAATTTTTGGGTTTGGAAAAAATAGCACAAATAAAAGAAAAAATAATTGCCGCAGTTATACCTGCTGATGTTGTTTGTAACATATTAGAAAATATACCAATTATCCCCTCACTTTTATAACCATAATATGCAGCTTTATAAAGTAAATTTCCAAATGACATAATAGGAACACTAGCTCCGCTTCCAACATAATAAGAAATTTTATCATATAAACCAAAAAAACCTAATAAAGCTCCTAAAATGACAAATATAGAAGTAATATGTCCATTTGTAAGATTTAAATTATCAAATAGTAATTGGGCAATTAAACAAACTAAACCAACAAATAAAAATGAATATATATATGTCAATTTTCCACCTCCAAACTTACTGCATGAGCAATAGATGGAATAGTATTTTTTTGATTTACCATAACTGGTGTATGTAAAGATCCAGTACCAACAATTAATATTTTTTTATATTTTTTTTGGTTTAAAATTTTACTAAATAAAACTAATGGCAATACAGTTGGCCCACTTGCTCCACTTTTTGCTTTTTCATTATTCATATTATATAAAAGAACACCAGCATCATTGTATTTTTTTAAATGAATTTTATATTTAATTTCCAATATTTCTTTTAAAATATTTTTTCCACAAGCTCCAAGATCACCCGTCAATATTAAATCATAATAGTCTACACTACGATTTAAATCTTTAAGATGTTTTGCAATTGTATTAGCTGCAGCAGGAGCCATTACCCCACCCATATCAAAAACATCTTTAATAGTGGAATTTATAACATTTCCAACTGTTGCTGATTCAATTTTTATTTTTCCATTCCTAGCTAATAATGCTCCAACAGCTCCTGTTGCAGTAATAGTTGTTCTAATAGGTTTATAAGAGCCATATTCTATGGGAAATCTAAATTGTTTTTCACTATTTAAATTATGAGATGAAGTTAAAGATATACCATTTTTAATAAAATTATTTTCCAGTAAACTAGCAAGAATTATAATATTTTCAACAAAAGTAGCACAAGCTGAATAAGTACCCAAAAAAGGAATATTAAAATACTGCATATTATAATTTGTAAAAGAAATTTGATTTGATAAATCTCCTCCTACTACTAAATCAATATTGGAATATTTAATTAAATTATTTTTAATTAAATTGTTTAATACTGTATTTTGCATTTTAACTTCTGCTTTTTCTAATGTTTTACAACCAAAATAGTAATCGTTAAAAACATAATTAAACTTAAAATGATTAGTAAAATCATTTTTATAACACAAAGTATAATAATCATTTAAAAAAACATTTTTAAATTTAAAACTAGCCATATAAAATCACCTTAATTAAACATAATATAAAAGCTGCAACAACACCATATAATATTACACTTCCAGCTAATTTAAATGCATTGGAACCAATACCAGTTACTAGCCCATCTTTTTTATAATCAAGAATTGAACTACAAATTGAATGGGCAAACCCAGTTATAGGTATAATTAAGCCACAAAAACACTTGGAAACTAAATCATCAAAAAATCCTAAAGAAGTAAAAAGTGTAGCCAAAAATATATATAAAATAAGTACAACTACTGTAGCATCTTTTATTGACATTCCCATTTTATTTAAAAAAGTAGTAATAATATTTGAAAAAAGTCCTAAAGCTCCACCTACTAAAAATGCAGAAATAGCATGTTTTAATTTTTTTTCTTTAGGAGCATACTTTTTTACAATTTTTTTATAATTAATATCATTCATAAAAAAAATCCTCCAAAATTATTATGAAGAATTTTTTTCATTTAATACTTATGAATGAATATATTTTTTTAATTTTTGTAATGATTTTTTTTCATATCTTGAGACCATTACTTGAGTAATGTTTAAACTTTTGGCTGTCTCACTTTGAGTTTTATCTTCAAAATATCTACATTTAATTATATCTTTTTCTATATCTTCAAGCATTTGTAAAGAATCATCAATTAATATTTTATTTTCAATATTATCATCTTTATTATATATTTTATCTAAAATTTTAAATTCATCATTTCCTTCAATACTTAAAACTTTCTCAGTTGCCAACATAGCATCATTAATTATTTCTTCCTCAATATTTAAAAAATGAGATAATTCATTATTTGTAGGTATTTTTCCTAATTTTTGAGATAATAATTCTTTTGCTTTTATTATTTTTTTATAAAGTTTTAAGTTATTGGAAGAAATCTTAATCGACCGACTATTATTTACAAATTCATACATTTCTCCGTATATCCATGTATATGCATAACTTGAAAATTTTGCATTGTTTTCTTTTTTATATTTTTTATATGCTTTTAATAAACCAATACACCCTGCTTGATATAAATCATCAAAAGAGGCATTATAAAAACTTGCAGCAATTTTTTTTATTAGTTTATCATACATTTTAATTAAATTTTCGTTCATTGTTAACCTTTCTTAAACTGCTAACAACTTTTTGGCAATTTCTTCATCTTTAGCAAATATAACTTTAGAATTAATAAACTGATTGTAAATTTTATTTCTTACTGAACAAATACAAGCTAAGCCATTATTATTAAAAATTTCCGTGATATCACTTTGTAAAAGTATTATTCCAAGTTTACTAAAATATTTTAAATTATTAAAATTAATAATCATAAACTTAATTTTATAATTTTTTATTAAAAAATTTAAGTTATTATGTAATTTATTTATTTTAAATTTATTTATATAGCCTGATAAATTTAATATTAATATTCCTTTTTCATATCTTATATTATATTTTATAGTTTCATCTCCTTGTTAAAACAATATAATACTTTTTAATTCTTTTTTAAAGCATTTCGACAAAACCTCTAATAACTTCTATTTTTTTTCAAAAAAAAATAGGATTTTATTCCTATTTAAAGAAAACCATATATGATAAAAATAAAATTAATAAAATTAATACTATCCAACCATTTATTTTATCCATTTTTTTAGATTTATTACTAACCCCTACAGCAAAGGTTGCAATTGCTCCTCCAATTAATCCTCCTATATGAGCAGCATTATCTATTCCTGATATTAAAAAGCCTAAAATTAAATTTACAATTATAATTGGAATTATTTGGGTTTTTAAAACACTTGATAAATAAACCCGATAGTAGTAACCAAAATATAATAATGAACCTAGTAATCCAAATATAGCTCCACTTGCTCCCGCCGATATATTATTGGAAAAAATTAAAGACATAAGACTAGCTGTTAAAGCACTTATTAAATATATAAAAATAAATTTAGCCTTTCCTAAAAAGCTTTCAATTTGTGGACCAATAATATATAAAGCATACATATTTAAAAGAATATGAAATATACCAACATGTAAAAATGAACAAGTTATTAAACGAAATATTTCCCCATTTTTTACTAAAGGACCATAGTTAGCTCCAAATTTTAATAAAGTTAAAGTATCATTACTTCCATTTCCAAAAATATACATAGCTATAAATAATATAACATTTATTGTAATTAAAATTGGTGTTACTACTATTTTTTTCTTTTTAAAAGTATTTTCATATTTTAAATTTTCTTTTTCAGTTTTTTTGTTTATTTCATTAGTTGTTTTTATTATAAAATCTAAATTATCAACATTTTTATACTTTTCAGTTGTTATCTTAGGAAAACTACTTTTAAGATCTTTATATATATCATTTTCATTATTTATAACAATTGATAATATATTTTTATCACTTTTAACATGAACATCTTCGTTTATGTTTAAAAAAATATTTAATGTATTAACTGATAAAGATAAAGTTTTTTTCTTAACTTGTTTTATGATATTTTTTATCTTAAATATATCAAATTTAAATTGCTCTTCGTTATGAATGTAATTAGAGTTTATTCTAATAATTTTGTATGGACCCTCTGTATTTTCCAACCATATTTCATTTTTAGCACCATTTACAACTATTGGAGTATAATTTTCTTTAGTAATAAAATAATGAACTAATTTCATTGTAATTTTATCTTTTTCATTTATTAATACATTATTCATATTTTTTCACCTCGTTTAATAGTATTTTAACATAAAATATTTTTTTATTAAAGAGGAGAATAAATGAAAAAATTAACTATAATTTTATTATTTTTATTATTTTCAATTAATTTAATAACAATTAAAAATTCATATCTTTTTATTTTTACACTTATTATTAATATTTTAAATATTTTATTTTTTATTAACATTGTTAAAAATAATAAAATAGATAATAATAAAATTTTTTTAATCTTAACAAATTTTATTTTAAATCAATTTCTTTATGTAATTTACAATTATTTTAAAGACTATATAATTTCTTTTATAATTGCCATATTATTATTTATAAATACTTATATAATAATTATTAAATTTAAAAAAAAGAATAAAAAATATTTATTACTATTCCCCTATTTAATACTTAATTTAATATTAATTTTCATGTCCTTAAGTAATATATTAAGAAGTTTTTAATTTATTTTACTTAAAAATTCAGTGAATTCTTTGGGCATTTCTGTTTCAAAAGTCATTTCTTTTTTAGTAATAGGATGAATAAAATTTATTTTCTTAGAATGAAGATATTGTCCATAATTAGTAGCTTTTTTATTAGCATATACCGGATCATTATATATTGGATAACCTATATAGGCAAGATGAACTCTAATTTGATGAGTACGTCCAGTCTCAAGGATTAATGATATTAAAGTATAATCTTTATATCTTTTTAATACTTTTAAATGAGTTTTAGCTATTTTAGAATTATCTTTTTTTACAATCATTTCTTTTCTATTATTTTTATTTCTTCCAATTGGAGCATCAATAAAGGCCTTATTATGAGGAAAAACACCATTAATAATTGCTATATACTCTCTTTTAACTTTTTTATTTTTAAAATCTTCACTTAAAATTTTATGAGCTTTATTTGATTTAGCTACCAGCATTAAGCCTGATGTATCTTTATCAAGTCGGTGAACAATACCTAAACGTTTTTCTCCTGCTATTTTTGATAAATTTTTAGTGTGATACATTAAGGCATTAACTAAAGTATGTTGTTCATGTCCATTACCAGGATGAACTACCATACCACTTTTTTTATTTAATACAATAATATCATCATCTTCATAGACAATATCCAAAGGAATATTTTCTGCTTCAAATGACATTTCTTTTTTTAAATCACCTAAAATTTCAATTTTATCATTTTCATTTATTTTATAACTATTTTTAACTTTATGACCATTTACTAAAATTAAACCATTTTCAATCATTTTAGATGCTTCAGTTCTTGAATAGTCATAATTAGTTTTTATATACAAATCAATTCTCATTTTTATTGCTCATTTCTATCTTTTTATCATCGCCCCTAATAATAGCTATAATAAGTAAAATTACTCCTAAAAATATTGAAGCATCAGCTACATTAAAAATAGGCATATTATAATTTCCAATTTTAAATGAAATAAAATCTCTTACATAAGTTAAAAATAATCGATCAATAACATTTCCTAAAATTCCTCCAGTAATTAATCCAAAAGCAAAATTATTTCGTCTATTATTTTTAAAATTAAACATATTAGAATAAATTAAAATTAAAACAAAAAAAGATATAATAAGTAAAAAAGGTGTAAAATTTTTCAAAATACCAAAAGCTGCACCATAATTATTTATATAATGTATTGAAAAAAAATTTTTAATTATACTTATACTTTCATTAATATTTAAAATATTTTCTATAACTAATTTAGTAGCTTGATCTATTATAATAACAATAATTGAAATTAAAAATATTTTTTTATTCATAATAATTCATTCCCTTGTATATTATAACAAAATTAATTAATTTTGTTAAGAAATATCAACTAATATAACATCTTCGCCAATTTTTACTATTTGGTTAAAATAAATAGTTATTTCTTTAGAAGAAATAAAATTTTTAAATATTTTTTTAGGTTCACAAATTAAATATTTTAATTTTCCCTCATTTATATCAACTTCAGCATCAATTATTCTTCCCAATATTTTTCCATCTTGAGTAGAAATTATATCCTTTTCTTGTAAATCAGATAATCTCATAAATATTTCACCTATAATAATTATATTTATTTAATTAATCTTTTAACATTTTTAATAGCATTTTTTTCAATACGTGAAACTTGTGCTTGTGAAATATTTAGTTCATCCGCTATTTCAGTTTGTGTTTTACCAATTATAAATCTTTCTAATAATACTTGCTTTTCTCTCATTTTTATTTTTTCTAATGCTTTCCTTAAAGATAGTATCAAATCTTTATCATATTCTTTATCTTTTTTATCCATTATTTGGTCTACTAAAAAAATTGGATCTCCACCATCATTATAAGTAGGTTCAAAAATACTTAAAGGTTCCTTTAATGAATCAAGAGCACTAGAAATTTCGTATTCTTCAATATTAAAAAATGAAGCAATTTCGCTATTACTTGGATAAATACCATTAGTTGCTAAATAATTGTCCTTATATTCTAAGATTTTATACGCTAAATCTTTTATACTTCTACTAACTCTTAAAGGACTATTATCTCTTACATATCTTTTTATTTCTCCTTTTATTAAAGGTACAGCATATGTTGAAAATCTTACTTCATGAGAAAGATCAAAATTTTTTACCGCTTTTGTAAGCCCAATACAGCCCATTTGAAATAAATCATCTAAATTATATTTTTGATTATTAAATCTTTTTAATATACTTAATACTAGTTTTAAATTTCCCATAACTAATTTTTCTTTGGCCTTTTCATTTCCATTTTGATATTCTTTAAATAATTCCACCATTTCTTCATGTTTTAATACTTTTAAATTACTAGTATTAATACCAGTAATATCAACTTTATAATTACTCAATAAAAAAATCTCCTTTCAAACTTATTAAGCTCAAAAGCGAGATTATTTATTCACAAAATTATTTTATTGATAACAAACCTTTTTCAACTTCTTCCAAAGCTCGTCCCAATTCTTTTTTATTTTTATATTCATTTTCTGGTAATTGAAGATGATTAGTTTTCATTATTTGTTTACTTCTATTTGCAGAAATATGAACTAATTTATATTTTGAATCAACTTTAAGTAAAAGTTTATCAATTGATGGGTATATCATTTTTATCACGTCCTTACAATAATATTTTACTAAATATTAACTATAGTTTACAAGTATTTCGATGCTATTCGACAATTATTTTACATTATTAACTTTCTTAATGCATCTAAAATTACAACCATAGCCCATGTATCTTGTTTGCAATATTCTACTAAACCTTTATACTTTATATTATATTCTTCTTTAGAAAAATTATTATAATTAGCATATACTACAATTGCTTCTGTTCCATTTTTAACTTCTAAATTATCATACGATAAATCACTGAAAACAGGAAGAGTTTTTTTTATAGAAAATGAACCACTTAAATTATTATTATAATAATTAATACGTGATGCTCTTTTTTCATCGAATCCAAGATCCATATATATTTTTTTATTGGTACTTACTAACCAAATAAGATCAAACCCTCTATTATAAATTTTCATTAGTTTTTCTTTATATTGTGGAAAAATATTTGCTAATTCTTTTATTCTCCCTTTTTCAAATGGAACATTTTGAGCAAGCAAAGTGCCTTTATTTGGATCTATATATTCTAATAATTTTTTTATTAATTCTTCTCTTTCATCATTCATTGTTTTTGCTAAGAAGACATAATTATCTTTATCTTTGTCACAAACTCCAGGAGAGTGCTCTATATGTAATGAAAATTCAAATGGTGATTGCATATATGGTTTTTCTCCTTTAAATCTTGGAAGTGGACATGGAAATGTTTCAAAATCTAAATGATATATAGGATATTCAATTGTATTAATTAATGCTTTTATTTTTTCTTTATCAATAAATTCTTTATTAAAAATATAACAATCTCTTTGAATTTTATGATTTTCTTTTTCAATCCAACTTTCAGGAATATCTAATAAATTTATATAGCCATCATTAATTAAATCAAGACCTTTTATTCTATCGCCATTTTCCATTTTAAATCCAAAGCCATTATTAATATAATTTAAAGAAGAATTTTTTAAAGGAATACAAGATGAACATATTCGTTTAAAAAATTTACATTCGCTTTTTTTCTTTCTTTCACAATAAGGTCCTAATTTATAAGAATCAATATTACTTTCCATAATATATTTTCTTAATTTTTTTTCATCTTCTTCAATATATTTTTGATATTCTTTTGTTACATTTGTCAAATCAATAAAAGTAATTAATTCATTTTTGTTATTATCTATTTTATAAATAGCTTTATCTTTTTCGTATGTGCCATCAAAAACATAATTATGATTTAAAATGGCTAAAAAATATTTTATATTTGGAATTTTATTATGGCTTTCTTTATATTCATTTTCAATTATATACCTTTGAACTGCTAAATCATAAACATATTTTCCCGCCTCATGAAATCTATTAAATAAATTCATTTTATTTTGATTATATTTATCAATTGGCATATCAATATTATTCAATTCATCTTTTAAATAATAAATATTATTAATTTTGGTAAATATTGATTTTTTAACTCCTTTTATACTACACCCTAATTTTTCAAATTTAGATGATGTTGTTGCCTTAACTTCTATAATATTAATATTGTTTTTTGATTCATTATAAATATCAATATAACATTTATATAAAATACCATCCTTACAAAAATCAAAACTTTCTTGATTTTTAGTATCTGTTGCATAAATTGAATTGCCTTTAAAATATTTTTCAACAATTTTTCCAGCTTCTAATTCAACTTGCTTATAATATGGAAGCATAGCTTCAAGTTGAATGTCTAATTTGTCTATTAAATCAATTTCTTCATTATCATTTATATCAATCATTTCACTATATAGTTCATTAATAATTTCCTCTTTTTCCTTTTTTTGATAATCACTATAAGAAATATCGGCTTCTAAATTTTCTTTTTTAACTTCTTCTAAACTAATATAACGTGGACATCGAGTATAATTTATAAAATCAGTTTTAGTAATTGCCATTATTTTAACACTTCTACTTCTATATTTTCAGTTTTAGGATTATATTCTAAATTTAACTCCAAATTATTTAAATATTTAGAATTATCACGAGGATCAATGTAATTACCATTTTTATCAACGTCTTTTAAACAACCAAAAGTAATTAAATCATTAACACTTACTTTCAAGCCAGTAACTGAATTTTTTACTTCATCTTTTTTAGACTCTCCATATTTTAAAGCACATGTTTTTATTAATTTTAATTCATTTTCATAAGCAACCTTAGTTTTATCATCAAAAGCATAAGACATTCTATTGATGGCAAAAAAAGATATTACTCCTAAAAATAGTATTAAACAAACAAGTTCTATTTTTGTATAACCATTTTGATTCATAACTTTCACCTAAATAAATTATATCACTTATAAGAATTATTGTAAAATTCTTTAAAAAAAAATATCTTTAAAAGATATTTTTTTAAAAACAACATTTATTGTCGTAAACATTACATACAACATTTTCTTCACAACAAGTAAAACAAGGATCATATGAATGATGATATATGTGATGATTAACAATTCTTGTATTTACTGGACAAATGTGTCTAACTTGATGATTGATTTCTCTGTGGCATACTCTTTCTTGTGGACATTCATAAACTGGTGGACACATAACTCCAGGATAGCTTTCACAACATTGATTGTCTTTATTTTGATCCTTCATTTCGTGTTGATATGGTGTAGGTTGCCCTTGAAATGAATTTGATGGATCTATACAACGATAATTTTTAAACATTTTAAATCTTCCCTTCCTAATTTATATTATGTTAACCTTAATTTTCTGTTTGGGATATTTACTTAAAAAAAAAGATAACATTAAGTTATCATTTTTTTATTATTCAATAATTTCTGTAACAGAACCTGCTCCAACAGTACGTCCACCCTCACGAATTGAGAATTTAGTACCATTTTCTAAAGCAACATTGGAAATAAGTTCAACTGTCATATCTACATTATCACCAGGCATAACCATTTCAACTCCAGCAGGAAGTTCAATAACACCTGTAACATCTGTAGTTCTAAAATAAAATTGTGGTCTGTAATTTGAGAAGAATGGAGTATGACGTCCGCCTTCTTCTTTAGATAATACATAAACTTTAGCTTTAAATTTATGATGTGGAGTAACACTTCCAGGTTTAGCAAGTACTTGTCCACGTTCTACTTGATCACGAGAAATTCCACGTAGTAATGCACCAGCATTATCTCCTGCTTCAGCATAATCCAATTGTTTTCTAAACATTTCAATACCAGTAACAACTGTTTTTTGTGTATCTCTTAAACCAACAATTTCAACTTCATCATTAAGATTTAATCTACCACGTTCAACACGTCCAGTAACAACTGTTCCACGTCCTGAAATTGTAAATACATCTTCAATACTCATTAAGAATGGTTTGTCAGTATCTCTTTGTGGAGTATCAATATAACTATCAACAGCTGCCATTAAATCTTTAATAGATTGAACATCACTTTCATTACCTTCTAATGCTTTTAATGCAGATCCTTTAATAATTGGACAATCAGCATCAAATTCATATTCACCAAGTAAATCTCTTATTTCCATTTCAACTAATTCTAATAATTCTGGATCATCAACTTGATCACACTTATTCATGTAAACAACAATTTTAGGTACTCCAACTTGACGAGCAAGTAAAATATGTTCACGAGTTTGAGGCATTGGACCATCAGCGGCTGAAACAACTAAAATTGCTCCATCCATTTGTGCAGCACCAGTAATCATGTTTTTAACATAATCAGCATGTCCTGGGCAATCAACATGAGCATAATGACGAGCTTCAGTTTCATATTCAACGTGAGCTGTATTAATTGTTATACCTCTTTCCCTTTCTTCTGGAGCACTGTCGATATCAGCATAATCAACAAATTTTCCAAAATATTTAGTAATTGCTGCAGTTAATGTTGTTTTACCATGGTCAACGTGACCAATAGTACCAATATTAACATGTGGCTTTGAACGATCAAATTTTTCTCTTGCCATAAATTTTTCCTCCTTAATTTCTAATACATATTTATTTTATCTAATGCTTGAATTTTTTTCAAGTATTATTTTTAATTAACGCTGTTTTTCTTTATAATTTCATCAGCGATAGATTTAGGAACTTCTTCATAATGATCTTTAAACATTTGGAAGTTTCCTCTACCTTGTGTATTGCTACGTAAACTTGTTGCATAACCAAACATCTCTGAAAGTGGAACCATTGCAGATATTTGTAATGAATTTCCACGTGATTCTTGACCTAATGGTCGCCCACGACGTGAAGTTAAATCACCCATAACATTTCCCATATATTCCTCAGGAATTGTTACATCTACTTTCATTATTGGTTCTAACAATATTGGTTTACATTTATTTTTAGCTTCTTTAAGTGCAAGGGATGCAGCAACTTTGAAAGCCATTTCTGATGAGTCAACATCATGATATGATCCATCGAATAAAGTTGCTTTAACATCTACCATAGGATAGCCTGCTAAAATACCACCTTGCATTGCTTCTTGTAATCCTTTATCAGTTACTGGAATATATTCTCTTGGAACAACACCACCAACAATAGCATCTACAAACTCATATCCCTTATCAGGATTTGGTTCAAATTTTACCCAAACATGTCCATATTGACCACGTCCACCAGATTGTTTAATATATTTTCCTTCACAATCTGCTGTTTGAGTTATAGTTTCTCTATAAGCAACTTGAGGTCTACCAATATTAGCATCAACACCAAATTCATCTTTCATACGACGAACTAAAACTTCTAAGTGAAGTTCCCCCATACCACTAATAACTGTTTGACCTGTTTCAACATCAGTTCTATATTTAAATGTTGGATCTTCTTCAGCAAGTTTTTGTAAAGCTATTCCCATTTTATCTTGATCAGCTTTTGATTTAGGTTCTATTGCCTCATCAATTACTGGTTCTGGGAATTCCATACCATTCATTATAACTGGATTTTTTTCATCACATAAAGTATCGGCAGTTGTTGTATTTTTTAAGCCAACTAAAGCAGCAATTTCTCCAGTGTATACATCAGTAATTTCTTTTCTTTGATTAGCATGCATTTGTAAAATACGCCCAACACGTTCTTTGACATTTTTAGTACTATTTAATATATATGAACCACTAGTTAAATGTCCAGAATAAACTCTAAAGAATGCCAATCTACCAACAAATGGATCAGTCATTATTTTAAAGGCCATAGCCATAAATGGCTCATTATCACTTGGATGACGCTTTACAATATTTCCATTACTATCTGTACAATCAATTGCTTCAACATCAGTAGGTGATGGCATGTAATCTATTACTGCATCAAGTGCAAGTTTAACACCAGTATTTGAAAGAGCACTTCCACATAATACTGGGAAAAATTCTGCAGCAAGAACACCTTTTCTAATTGCTCCTTTAATTTCATCAACAGTAAGTTCTTCGCCATTTAAATATTTTTCCATTAAAGCATCATCAAATTCAACAGCCTTTTCAATAAGTTCAATTCTTTTTTCTTCAACAAGATTTACTAAATCAGCTGGAATATCAATTTCAGTATAATTTTCATGTTCATCAGTTCGATCAAAATGATATGCTTTTTTAGTTATTAAATCAACAATACCATTAAATTCTGACTCAGAACCAATAGGCCATTGAATAGGTGCATAATTGACACCCAATCTTTTACCAATAGTATCTAAAGTAAATTTAAAATCAGCTCCAAGTTTATCCATCTTATTAACAAAAATCATTCTTGGTACTTTATATTCTGTTGCTTGACGCCATACTGTTTCTGATTGTGGTTCAACACCAGCATTTCCGTCAAGTAAACAAATAGATCCATCTAATACTCTTAAACTTCTTTGTACTTCAACTGTAAAGTCTACATGTCCTGGAGTATCAATTATATTTAAACGATAGCCCTTCCAATGGGCAGTTGTTGCAGCTGATGTAATTGTAATACCACGTTCTTTTTCTTGATCCATCCAATCCATTTGTGATTCTCCATCATGAGTTTCACCAATTTTATGAGTTATACCTGTATGAAATAAAACCCTTTCAGTAAATGTTGTTTTTCCAGCATCAATATGGGCCATTATTCCAATATTTCTAATTTTATCTATACTAACGTCTCTTGCCATAACATTCTCCTACCATCTATAATGAGCAAATGCCTTATTAGCTTCTGCCATTTTATGAGTATCTTCACGTTTTTTAACGGCACCTCCAGTACCATCTGCAGCATCCATAATTTCATTAGCTAAATTAATAGCCATACTTTTACCATTACGAAGTTTAGCATAATTTACTAGCCAACGTAAAGCTAAAGCTTGGCTACGAGATTCAGAAACTTCAATTGGTACTTGATAATTTGAACCACCAACACGACGTGATTTAACTTCAAGTGCTGGTTTAATATTTTCTAAAGCTTTATTAAATACTTCTAATGGAGAAGTCTTTTTAGTTTTTTCAATTATTTCAAAAGCTTCATTTATTATTTTTTGAGCTGTACCCTTTTTACCATCAAGCATAACTTGATTAACAAGTTTTGTAACAATTTTAGAATTATATATAGGATCTGGTAATACATCTCTTTTTTCTGCTCTTCTTTTACGCATTTTTTTTCTCCTTTACTTAATTATTTTTATTTTTTTGGTTTTTTTGTACCATATTTACTACGGCCTTTTTTTCGGTCTTGAACGCCAGCAGTATCTAGTGTTCCTCGAACAATATGATAACGTACACCAATTAAATCTTTAACACGTCCTCCACGAACAAGTACTACACTATGTTCTTGTAAATTGTGTCCCTCACCTGGAATATAAGAGTTAACTTCTTTACCATTAGATAAACGTACTCTAGCATATTTTCTAAGTGCTGAGTTTGGTTTTTTTGGTGTCATAGTTCCAACTCTTGTACATACTCCTCTTTTTTGAGGACTTGTTGTTTTAGTAGCTCTTTTAATTTGAGTATTAAAACCAACATTTAAAACTGGGCTTTTACTCTTTTTAGTTTTTTTTGCTCTTTTGTGTTTTACTAATTGATTAATAGTTGTCAATTTTATCTTCCTTTCTATATACACATTTCCTGGTGTATCGAAATAGTCTTTAAATAAAGCTCCACATATAATGGAACTAATCAAAAGCAAACATAATATACCACTTTATTATATTTTATGTCAAGTAAAATATTTTTATTCTTTAGATATTTTACTATTTATATTATCTATTAATTCCAAATATTCTTTTTTAATTTTTTCAAGTAATTTTTTTTCTTTAGCTTCAATTCTTAAAGTTATATTAGGTCCTGTATTTGAAGCTCTTAAACTTAACATATAATTATCATCTTCAATTCTTACACCATCAATATCTATAAAATTAATACCATTATTTCGGCAATACTCACATATTTTATCAACTACTTTAAATTTAATATTATCAGGAATCTCAATTTTTATTTCTGGTGTATTTTTAAAAGGTATAATATCATCTAAATAATATGTTAATGGTTTTTTATTATTGGCTAGTATTTCAATTAATCGTAAAGATGAATATATTCCATCATCAATACCTAAATATTTATCATTAAAGACAAGATGACCAGAATATTCACCACCAAAAAGAATTTTATCTTTATTTATTTTATTCTTAACAAAAGAAGCCCCTGTTTTATATAAAATTGGATTTCCACCTAATTTTAATATTTCATTTTTTAAATTAAGTGAACATTTTACATCAAATAAAATATCTTTTTTAGATAGTTTACTTAAAATATTTTTAACAAAAATTATCATAAGTATATCAGCAGAAATATATTTTCCATTGTTTAAAACAACACCGACACGATCACCATCACCATCATAGGAAACACCTAAATCTGCTTTTTCTTTTATTACTTCTTTTTTTAACATCTCTAAATTTTCTTCAACAGAAGGATCAGGATGATGATTTGGAAAATTACCATCAGGAGTATCACAAATTATTTTATAATTAATATTTAATTTACTAAATATCTTATCTGCAATTAAAGCAGTAGCACCATTTCCTGGATCAACAATTACTTTTAAATTATTATTTTCAATATGTAAATTATGAAGAATTTCCTTTATGTAATCTTTTTCTAAATTATAATATGTTATTTTACCTTTACCTTTTAAAAATTTTCCTTTATTTAAATAATCATAATAAGTTTGTAACTCATCACCACATAAACTAATATTATCTTTCATAAAAAATTTAAAACCATTTTCATCTTTAGGATTATGTGATGCAGTAACCATTAAAGAAGCTGTTTTAAAAAATAATGTTGCATAAGCACACATTGGCGTTGTGCATTCTCTAATTTCGATTACATCAATTGATGAATCACTTAGTCCTTTTAAAACATTATTATAAAGAGTATTAGAAGATAATCTAACATCTTTACCAATTATAACATTTTTATAATCTTGTTCCTTTAAAAAACTACCAAAAGAAAGTCCTACTTGATAAGCTACATCTTCATTAATTTCCTTAGGGTATTTTCCTCTAATATCATACTTTCTAAGAATATTTTGAATCATATTATCACCATATTAAATATATCATGTCTTTAAAAAAAGATAAAGTTAGTTTTTATCTTTTTAGTTATCATCTAATTATTATTTTTTTATACCTTTTGATTTTTCTTCATTTGTAATACAAAACAATTTATTTAATTGTTCTTCATTTATATAAATCACTTTGCCACCAGGAGGATTAATTTTTCTATTTCCAAAAACTATCCAAATTGCATTTATAACTTTAGTAGGCATATCAGCACATCCATCCGTAAAAATAATTTTGTTTTCTACTCTATTAGAAAAAGCATTAATTGCCACATTAAAATCAGTACCACCTCGACCAACAAATTTCATTTTTTCAATATCGTTTTTATTTCGAATATCATTAAAACCATAAAATTTAGTGTCAAAACAGCCTACTTTAACTTTAGAACTTTTTAAAATATTTAAACATTCCATTAAAAAATTTCTTAATAAAATATCATTTATAGAGCCACTTGTATCTAGTAAAATTTCTGTTTCTGGCTCTGGAACATCTTCAATATAAGGACTAATTATTCCATCTTCTAAAGTAGGATTTTTAAATGACCAATCAATATCAATATTCACAGCTTCTTTTAGTAATCTTGTCCAATCAATTAAGGGTTTTGATTTATCTATATTATTTATAGAAAAATATTCACTATTAGTTGTACTACCTGCTTTTGAAAATTGTTCTCTTAATGTTTTTTTTAATTCTTCCAAACGATCTTTTCTTTCTTTTCGCATTTTATCAAAAACATCTTTTTCTTTCATTTTTCCAAATTTTTCTATTTCTTCATTTATTTTTTCATCTTTTTCACTATTATCATTTTCCATTTGTTTTAATGCGTCTTTCCAAATTTTGTGCGTATTATTAGCATGTTCATTAGAAAATTTATTTCCCAGTTTTTTCTTGTCATTTTGATCATTAGAATTTTGAGATTGATTATTTTTTTGGTCATTTGAGTTATTATCTGAATTTTTAGAATTCTCATTTTCATTATCCGAATTTTGCAATTGTGAACTACTTTGGTCACTCGATTCATCAGTAGAATTCTGAGAGTTTGAACTATTATCAGATTTTTGTTGATTTTGATCTTCTTGTTTTTCTTTCATAAGTTTATCGTAAATTTCTTCGGCACTAAACTTACTTGCTTCTGGCATATCAACAACTCCTGGAATAAATGGTAATCCATCTTTTTTTAGTTGAGCATTAATAACTGCATCAGTAGCTATATTAAATAATTCATGTTCTTTTCCTTTGCTTCTTTTTATATGATCTAAAGCAATATGACTTATTTCATGTGCAAAACAAAAAGTTTGTTCATCTTCACTTAAATTATATAAAAATTCTGGATTATAATAAATTCTTTTCCCATCAGTACATAATGGAGCATCCCCTAGTTGATGTGGAATAAATTTTGTATTTGCTATAATATTACCAAAATCCTTATATTTTACTAATACTCTATTTATTATTTCTTTTTCAAGTGTATTCATGTGTATCACCTAATATGCGCTACTAAAGAATAAATTTCTTCATTTATTAAATTCTTATCAATTTTCTTACATGTAATAATAATTTGACAATTATTAGGCAAATCTAAAGTTCCAATTTTATGATATTTTATTATATCCATAAATTTAATTTGTTCTTTAATTGAAATATCAGTTATATTTTCAATAATTAAATAGTTACTAATATCATTTTCTCTCTTTTTTACATTTAAATACCAACTTGGTGGCATAAAAGTACGATTATTAAAATAACCATTTAAATTACTGAGATCAATATCAGCTTTAATAATTGTACCAATATCTTTAAAAATATTTTCAGGTAAATCTTCAACTAAAATGGGAATTTCTTTAACTTTTAAATATTCGCTGATTAAAGATAATTTATCTTTGTTTATCATATTCTTGCTCCTTTCTTTGATTCTGACATTCTAAATTCCGCAATTTTTTCTAATCTTTTTTCATCATCACGACACCACAAAGTATCAAATAAAGCAAGGAATTCCGGGTCTAAATTTGCAACAAAGTTTCTAATTATCTTAACATTTTTTTCATCAACAAATGATAATCCAACAACTGTAGCATGTTTTTCACTGATATCCATTTCTAAATTAGATTCATTATAATTATTATTTATAACATCTTCTATAGTTATAATTTTTTTACTGCAAAACTCTACAAAATCGCTAGTTAATTCATTTCCAACTAATGATCTTAACATTTCTGGATTTTTAGTTTTATATAAAATTTTAGAAGCCATTTCCCATTTTCTAGGATCAGCATTTGGTGTTTCACCATTATACTCGCTGCGTAAAGCATTTTCTCTTTTATAGGAAATAAAAGCTAAAATTGAAGGATGAATTTTAGGTAGGTTTTCATCTTCCTTATAAGTTAAACTTTTATAATCTTTTGCTGGAGTCACAGCCCAATTAAGCCATGATTCAACTGTTGTTTCTATATAAACATGTGCAAAACGATTAAATAAAGGTTCAGCTATTTCAGATGCTGCTTTACTATCGTTTATTTCATTTCCAGCAGCTACTACCCTACAATTTTTAGGCAGTTCAAAAAAATCGTTCACTTTACGATCTAATGCAATACTATATCCATATTTTTGCATATTTAATGAAGCATTTGTAAGTTCATCTAAAAATAATATATGTATTTTATTAGGCTCTTTTTCACATTTATCAACTAATCTTTGATACCAAGGCGGAGCAATATATTCAACTTTTTTTTCATCATTATTTTTTAAAGCCATTCCAATTAATAATTCGGGAGATAAAGTTCCTATTGAAACAATTTCACAATCAGGATCTATTTGTCTTACTCTAGCACTTTTTCCATCACCTGATTTACCATGGATAAAAACTGCAACTCCACTTTCGACAGATCCTTTAATAATATCTTCTTCACTTACCATATCAAATGTAAAATTATAAGGATTTGGTATTTTATAATTCTCTTTATTTTCCAAATTTGTTTTTTTATAAGTATTATTTAAATTTAAATCTTTAGTAAGATATATATCCATATAATTATACATATTAGTTAATGAAAAATTTCCTGTATAATTACTTACTTGATTAAATTGAACACCTGCACATATTATGTTCTTACAAACGGCTATATTATCTTTCTTACTGGATAGCCATTTAACTGGTTCATACTTTATCCAAACATAATCTCCATCTTTATAACTATTTCCATCAGAAAGTTTAAAATAATCACCATCAAAAGAAGAATTAACTTTAACTCTAACAAAGCTTTCCCCATTATATTCATATCTAATTAATTGTTCTGGTTTAAAATCTGTATTATAAACATTATATTTTTGAGTATCAATAGTTGGCCCTGGCAAAGTTGAAATACTTAATTTACCTTTTTTAAATAGTCTTTCTAATTCTCTTTGATTTTTAGCGACACTTTGAGGATATTCTCCATATTCTATTTCATCATTAATTCCTCTCACTCTGTTCGAGGAGATTCTTGATATTTCTGAGAACGGTAAAGCTGGGCGACACCCAACATAGCGTAAATAAACATCATACCAGATCTTATCACCATCATCATCAACGACGCGGACATCATTAGATCCATCATCAGTTTTAGTCCAATACCATCCAGTTCTATTTTTTAAATGATTTCCTTCATTTGTATAATTATCAGATACATAGCCACCTAAACAAATTGCAAAATCTGATATTGCAGCTCTAGTACCATATTTTTCAAATATATCTAAACTATCAACTTGATCCATTTCTAATAAAGTTAATTTACTCATAACTTATCACCATTTTAATTATAACATTTAAAAATACTAATACAAATTTTATTATTACTTTTTGTAAAGTAAGGGTAAACTATTTTTTTAAAATTATTTTCTTTAGTAATTTTAATATGATTATAAAAAGTATTATTTCTAATATTGATGTATTCTTCATAAACTTTATCTTTATATTTAATTTATTTAAAGTTTTAATATGTTTTTTCATCCTAATTTTCGATGACGCTCATAATTTCAGTTAAAGTAATATTATAGCCTAAAAAATCAATACCATTGGATACTTTACCAATTTAAGTTTTTTGATTTAACTCTAAATTTAAAACATTTTTTAATTTTTGCTGTATTTCTCTTTTACAAAATTGTAAATATTTTTTATACTACAAATTATATATTTTTAACTTTTTTTTATAAATATTTCAATATTGTTTAAATAAAATAAAGCAAACCATTGACTACTTTGGTTCCCTAGAGGAAAACCTATTTTCATCTGTTTAGGTTGTTCTTTAATTAATTTTTTAATAAACCACATTTCATCTTCAGTAAAGTTAATTTTTTTTAATAAATTAATTAAAATTTCATGATTTATACTATTAAAATATTTTTTAATGTTACACTTTAAAAAATAAATATTATTATTTTTTTGTTTTAAAAATTTTCTTTAATCTTTTTATTCCAAAAGAAGTTCCTTTGTTTTTACGACAAGCAAACATTATCATATATTAATTTTTTTCAATTTTATTTTTTAAAACTTAATAAAAAGTTTTTCAACTTAATATCCTAACTTTTTTTTTAAATCTTTTATCATCACTTTTTTTCCATGCTGAAATTAAATTGAATTTTATTATTAGAATTACTTAAACTTATAAAATTTGCTTGCAATAAAAATTCTAAAGTAACTAAACAATAATTTTGCATGCGATTAACAAATACTCCCTAAATTTTTTGGGAGATTTTTCTATAATTGCAATAACATATGCTCCTAATTTTTTAACAACTGTTATAAGCATTAAATTATTAGAATTAAAAGGTATTTTCGATATTACATCTACATCACTATCAATTTTTTACATCTCTTAATACTTTTTCATAATCTCCAATATATTCAATTTCTTCAGGAATAATTATTTCCTTAATTAATTTATTTTTTTATAACTATAAGTTTATTATCTTCAATTATTAAATTTTCGTCCATAAAAAGTCCCCTTTTGATGACGCTTGTTATACAAATTAAATGTTATTTTGTCAAATATAACATAATATAATAAAATAGGAGGCTTGTACATGAATCCATTTCCCCCAAATATTGATCCACAAACTTTTTCTATAACAGCCGTTCTTGTTGGAATAGCCTCTATTGGCGATTATACTGCCAATGAATTAGATTCTATATCTAACTGGCTATTTTTAGTTGCCCAGTATATAGAAACTGTTTCCGTTCAACAAACATTAATAGAAGGTAGAATGGATAAAAATAACATAAATATTAATAGTAAAAAATATAAATCAGGAGGAAGTCCATATACAAGTTATCATAATAAAAGTAATCAATATACAAGAGATGAATTAGAATTATTAATTGATGCAGTTTCTAAAATGCAAAGAGAATTAGAAAATTTAAAAAGAAATAGAAATTAAAAAAGGAAGAATTAATCTTCCCAATTCCAATTAATAATTTCATCCATATCAATTCCATTTTCTTTTATATATTCATTATGTTCAATTAATTTATCTTTACAATATTGAACAACTTCACTTCTTTTATCACCTAACATATCTAAATGTTTTAGAGAAAGTAATACTAAATTAAAACGATCAATTTTATTTTTTACTCTCATATCAAATGGCGTAGTTATTGTTCCTTCCTCAATATATCCTCTTACATGTAAATTAGTGTTTATTCTTTTATGAGTAAGTTGATGAATTAAATCAGGATAACCATGAAAAGCAAAAATAATAGGTTTGTCTTTTGTAAAAATTAAATTATATTCTGTATCTGAAAGTCCATGTGGATGTTCATCTTCTGATTGTAATTTCATTAAATCTACAACATTAACAAAGCGAATTTTTAAATTCTTAAAAAAATTCCTTAAAATTTTCGTAGCAGCTAATGCTTCTAATGTTGGTGTATCTCCAGCACAAGCCATAACTAAATCTGGTTCAGAAAAACTATCATTGCTTGCCCAAGACCAAATACCAATTCCTTGAGTACAATGCTTAACTGCCTGTTCAATTGACAACCATTGTTTACTCGGATGTTTTGAAGCTGTAATAATATTAATATAGTTTTTAGTATGCATACAATGATCAAAACAAGAAAGTAAACAATTTGCATCAGGGGGTAAATACATTCGAACTATACTTGCTTTTTTTGATACTAAATGATTCATAAATCCTGGATCTTGATGGGTAAAGCCATTATGATCTTGTTGCCAAACATGAGAAGATAAAACATAATTTAATGAAGATATATCAGCTCGCCAAGAAAGTTCGTTACAAATTTTTAACCATTTTGCATGTTGAGAAGCCATTGAGTCAACTATTCTTATAAAAGCCTCATAACAATTAAAGAAACCATGTCTACCCGTCAAAATATATCCTTCTAATAATCCTTGACAAATATGTTCTGAAAGAATTGAATCAATAACTCTACCATCATTACTTAAAAACTCATCATTATCTAAAGTTTTTGTATTCCACTGTCTATTTGTCACTTCAAAAATATCATTTAATCTATTTGATAATGTTTCATCAGGAGCAAAAATTCTAAAATTTCTTTTTTCTTCATTAAGTTTTACTAAATCTCTAACATAAGAGCCCAAAACTTTCATATCTTGAGCTATAACTTTTCCCGGTTTAGAAACTAAAACAGCATATTTTTTATAATCAGGAAAAGCTAAATCTTTTAATAATTTTCCCCCATTGGCGTTTAAATTTGCTGATATTCTTCTACTTTTTTTAGGAATTATACTTAAAATATTATCATTTAATTTACCATTTTCATCAAATAATTCTTCTGGGCGATAACTTTTTAACCAATCCTCTAATTTTTTTAATGAATTTTCATCTTTAATTTCTAAAGGAACTTGATGTGCTTTAAAAGTTCCCTCAACATCTTTAGGTCCTGTCCAACCTTTTTTGGTAATTAATATTATCATTGGCCACATGGGTCTTGACATATCATTTTCATCTCTTGCCTTTTTCCAAATATTTTTTATATCTTCTATAACATTATCCATTGTACTTGCCATTATTTTGTGCAAAAATTCAATAGATGAGCCTTCAACAAAATATGGTTTATAACCACATCCTGTAAAATAAGAAGTAAGTTCACTTTTACTTATTCTAGAAAAAATAGTTGGATTTGCAATTTTATAACCATTTAAATGCATAATAGGAATTACAGCGCCATCATTTACAGGATTAATTATTTTATTAATTTGCAAAGAAGCAGCCAAAGGTCCAGTCTCTGCCTCACCATCTCCTATAACACATGTTGCTATTAAATCTTTGTTATCTAATACAGCTCCATATGCATGTGCAAGACTATATCCTAATTCTCCACCTTCATTTATTGATCCAGGTGTTTCAGGTGCAGCATGTGATGGTATTCCTCCTGGAAAAGAAAACTGTTTAAATAATTTTTTCAATCCTTCTTCATCTTGTGTTATGTTAGGATAAATTTCAGAATAAGTTCCTTCTAAATAACTATTTGCCACAAAAAAATTGCCACCATGGCCAGGTCCACAAACATAAATCATGTTTAAATCATATTTTTTCACCACTCTATTTAAATGCGCATAAATAAAATTTTGGCCTGGTACTGTTCCCCAGTGTCCAACTATTTTTTTCTTTATATCACTCATTTGTAATGGCCTTTTTAAAAGAGGATTATCTAGTAAGTAAAGTTGACATGCAGATAAATAATTTGCAGCTCTAAAATACTGATCTAAATTTTCTAAAATATTTTGATTTTCATTATTCATTTTATACCCTCTATTCTATTAATATTTTAACCTTTTATACTTTTTTTTTAAATATTTTTTTGTAAATTTTTTTAAATTTGACAAAATAAATAATGTAAATAATAGAATTAAAAATAAAATTATAATTGTTAAAAATTTATTTCCCTTAATCCATTTAGCTATACTAAAAGTTAAACTTTCTTTTAAATAAGCATCTAATTTACCAACTAAATTATTATTGACATAAATGTTTATTTTTCCTAATTTAGTATTTTTAGGAATTGATGGAGTAATAATTTTTTTACCTTTATAAATATATTTTACATTACTATTATTTTTATTTACATATTTTTTCAAGTTTTGATTTACAGTAATTTCAGCAAATTTTTCTTTAGCATATTTTGTTGGCAGTTTTAAAATTACATTATTTTTTTTGGCAATAATTTTATATTCATAGTTATTTAAATAATATTCATATATTGTAAAAGCATCGTAAAAATTATAATATGCCTTATAATCAAAAGGAGTATTGGTAGTCACTAATAATAAATTAACATTATTTTTTTTGACTATAGAGGCTAAAGCATAACCAGCTTTTTTAGTAGTTCCAGTTTTTCCGGCAATCATATAATTTTTTTTAGATATGCTTTTATATTTATTTAAAGTATTGTTTTTTAACAATACACCATTATTAGTATAATAATATTTAGATGTAATTATTTTTTTAAATATTTTATTTTCAATTGCATATTTAAAAAGTAAAGAAACATCATTTACTGTTGAAAAATGATTATCTTCATCATAACCAATTGGATTGGTAAAAGAAGAATTTTTCATACCAATTTTTTTAGATAAATTATTCATTTTTTCTATAAATTCATCATATGAAGAAAAAGTATTATTTGCAAGTGCAAGTGCACACTCAGCTCCAGATGGAAATAATAATCCATAAAGTAAATCTTCATAAGTTAATTTATCCCCTATTTTAAATCCAGCTGTAGCAAGATTTAATTCTTCCACTTTAGCAAAATCTTTAGAGCTTAAAGTTAGATATTTATTTAAATCTTTTTGATTTTCAATAACTGTCATTGCCGTTAATACTTTTGTAATACTTGCTATTGCTACTTTTTCATCTTTATTTTTTTCGTAAAGTATTTCGTTATCATTTAAATTATAAAGTAATACATTATTTGATTTTAAATTAAAATTTTCAGCTTTGCAAAAAATAGGAAAAAATAATATAATTAAAATTAAAAATATTTTTTTCATTTTATTTTTCCTTTAGTTTGTTTTAATATTTCTTTTTGATTTTTAATTATCAAATCTAATTGATCATGTAACTCCTCTAAGATTAATTCACTTTTCAAATCAGTTTTATAATCATTTTTACTTCTTAAACTATCTTTTTTACTTTCTCTATTTTGACTCATCATAATTATAGGAGCTTGTAAAGCTGAAATACAAGAAAGTAATAAATTAAGAAGTATAAAAGGATATGGATCTATTTTTTTTATTAAAAAAACATTTAAAATCATCCAAGTTATTATAAATAATGAAAATATAATTATAAATTCCCAACTACCAACAATATTTGTTATTTTATCAGCTAATTTATCTTTCCAGGTTGCTTTTTCCTTATCTAGTTTATCTACATCTACTGCAATTGAATTATCAATTAATAAATCAATTAAATCATTTTCATTATCTAAAGATATATTTTGATTAAGCAACATTTTTACTATATCTTTTTTTGTTTTCTTTTCTATTTTACTCATAATATAACCTCTTTAAAATTTAATTATAACTTTATTATGTCTATTATATTTATAATTATAGCACATAAATATTTTTATAAAAATAAAAATAAAAGACAATATAATCTTTTATTTCTTTTTTTTATTTTCTTTTTCCATAAGTATAATTTTAGCAGTTTGTAAAAAATTTATTTTTTCATTTTGATAAAATTTATTTAAAATGTATTTTACTTTTTTTAAAATATCATCTTTTATTTGTTTTTTATTTTTTAAAGAAACAAAATCTTGATTAAATAATTCCTCAATTTTATTAAAAGTTAAATTTTTTTTCATTGTTACTATAGTTTTTTTTACAACTAAAAAATCATATTTAAGAACATAATCAATATATTCATCAGGTGTTAAATATCTAAAAATTCCATCTTTATTAATATTATCTATAAATGATTCTCCAAAATCATATGCGATAGGTATACTGCATCTTAAGGTATTTATATTTTGAATAATATTCATGTCAGATAAATTAGAGTTACAATTATTAATAATAGCGTTTAAAAAAATTATTATTTTTATTTGATTAATAATATTTTTTAACTCACTATATGAAATACCCTTAATTAATAATAATTTTTTTTCTATGTATTGAAAATATTTAAAATAAACTTGTTCTTTTTTTTCAAAAATTAAATTTGGTTCTGAAATTTCAATATGTTTTTCGTCTTTTTTTAATACATAATATGAAAAAGCATAATGATTTTTTAAATTATCTTCCATAAGCGAAATAATTGCATGATTTACATTGCATAATTCAAAAATTTGACTTCCTAACATTTCCCTTACATCATTATCATTTTCTTTAGTAGTCCCTACTTTTTTTAAAATACCATATTTATTATTCATTTTATTGAAAGCAAAATAACAAACTGATTTACCACTTTTTATAAAAGAATAATTAATATTAGTTAATACATCTATATTCAACCTTTTCATATTTACCCCCTAATAAAAAAATAATCTATAAAAAGATTATCTCCTTCTTTTAGAATTATTAATAATTAATGTTACCCCAAGTATAATTAAAATTAATGGCCAAAAAATGTTATTTATTCCAGCAGGTAAAATATTTAAAGTTTCAAAAAAATACCATAATCCAATAAATGATATTATTGCATTAAAAGATGTTATTTTTTTCTCCTTAATCATATTATATATACCTATTAATACCAAAGTTGCTGGCCACAATAAGTTCCAATTAATATTAAAATTAGGAATATATTCTTTTAATAAATATAATACCCCAATAACAACAGCAATAATTCCAATAATCACTTAAATCACTTCCTTTTTACTTTCATTAATATATTTTCAACTTTTTTAAAATATTCTTCAGTAGGTGGCAAATTAGTAGAATTTAATTTTTTAAATAAATCATTTAGTTCTTTTGCTATTTCAGGATTTCTTTGTTCAAGTTCATTAAAAAATTTATGTCCTTGCAAAGTTAATATACATCCATTATTTTTTGTCGTTTCTCCACCATTTCTCAAAGGTATTAAATGATGATATGTATATGGATTTTTCTTACTTCGTTCAAATCCCAACCAATCAATTTTATCAGGCAAATATATTAATATTAAAAGTTTCAATATATCTTTCATATTACACCACTATTCAAATATATTTTATATTTATTTTAAAATATTTGCAACTATTTTGTAATTTTTTAAAAAAAAATATAGTTTTTAAACTATAATTTTATTTATTATTATATTATTAATTTTTAAATTAATGGTCGAGAAGACAGGATTCGAACCTGCGACCCCTTGGTCCCAAACCAAGTGCACTACCAAGCTGTGCTACTTCTCGTTAATTACTTCTTTATTATAACATATTTAAAAAAAAATAAAAGTAAAACTTTTATCTTTTTTTTATTATATGCAAAAATTTTATTTTTGTTTAAATTTATGATATAATTTTTTAATAAAGGAGAATGGTTATGCAATTAAAAATTAAAAGATTAGGAGCTTATATCATTGACATTATAATTATATCAATAGTTGCTTCTTTAATTAGTAATATTTCTTTTATAAATCCTAAGTTAAAAGATTATAAAAAAGATTATAATAATTATTTAAAGATATCCGAAAAATATCAAGAAAAAAAAATAACATCCAAAGAATACACAAAAAAAATATTAAATTACTCATATTATCTTGAAAAAGACGCTATAATCACATCGATTATCTCTTTATCTTTAATGTTATTATATTTTGTTTTTTTTCAATGGTGGCAAAATGGACAAACTTTTGGAAAAAAATTTATGAAATTAAAAGTTGAAAGCACCAATAACAAAAAAGTATCATTGGAAAGATACTTACTTAGATCTATCATATTATATAGTATTTTATTTAAAATTACTAATATCATCACTATATCATCATTATCAATGGGCAATTATATAAAAGTTAATAATATTTTATATAATATTGAAACTGGAATAAGTTTCGTAGTTATTTTATCAATATTGATAAATAAAGAAGGTAGAGGATTACAAGATATTATTTGTTCAACAAAAGTTATTGATACAAGTAATAATAGTGATAATAAATTAATAAAAGAAAAAGTTACTCAAGAAAATAATAAAACTAAAAATAAAAGGCCATTAAAAAAGACTAATTAATGGTTTTTTATTATTTCAAAAAAAAAATAGTATTTTGAAATAATATATACTATTTTTTAATTTGAATTAAATAATTTATTTTTTTATTTTAATTCTTTGATTAAATCATCTTTTTTCATTGTTGAATAGCCTTTTACTCCTTTTTCTTTTGCCATTGCTTTAAGCTCAGATAAAGTTTTAGAAGTTAAATCTTGTTTATCACTTTTTTCGGTTTTTGTAGTTTCATTTTTTACTTCTTTTTTTGGGCCATTTTTTAAAGCATTTTTAGAAATAATTACTAAATCTGCAAAAGATTTTTCATTATCTATAGCAAGTTCAGATAACATTTTTCTATTAACTGTTATTCCGGCAATATTTAAACCATTTATAAATTTTGAATAACTTATATCATTAATTCTACAAGCAGCATTAATTCTTGTAATCCAAAGTTTTCTAAAATCTCTTTTTTTAGCTCGACGATCACGGAACGCATATGCTCCAGAATGAAATACTTGTTCTTGAGCAGTTTTGTAAAGTCTATGTTTGCTTCCAAAATATCCTTTAGCCTGTTTTAATACTTTTCTTCTTCTGTTTTTAGAAACAGTTCCACCTTTAACTCTTGTCATATTTTATCTCCTTACTAGATAACAGATTTTAGTCTGTTAACTTCTCCTTTACTTAATGTTCCTTGTTTTCTTCTTTGTCTTACTACTTTAGAACTATCCTTTGCTGTTTTATGATTACCACCGGATTTTTTATAACTAACAGTACCATTTGGTCTAACTTTTAATACTTTTTTAGTAGCCTTATGAGTTTTTTGCTTACATTTTGCCATAATTTAAATCTTCCTTCCTATTTTTTAGGTGCTAATAACATATGAATTATACGACCTTCTAGATGAGGTTTTTGTTCAATAGTCGATACTTCGCTTAAAGACAAAGCAAATCGGTTTAAAACTTCTTCTCCAAGTTCTGGATGAGCCATTTGTCTGCCTAAAAATCTAATAGAAACCTTAACTTTATGTCCCTTTTGTAAATAAGAATACGCATTTTTTCTTCTTGTTTCAAAATCATGGACATCTATAGTTACTGATAACTTATATTCTTTTATATCTTTATTAGCTTCTCTTTGACGTTTTTGTTGTTCCTTATTTTTTTTCTGTTTCTCATATCGATATTTATTATAATCCATAACCTTGGCAACCGCAGGTGTTGAATTACCATTTAACAAAACTAAATCAAGCCCAGCATAATTTGCTAAGGTTAATGCATCAGTTAAATTTTTAATTCCCATTTTTTCACCATTTGGACCAATTACCATTAATTCAGCTACATTAATTTGATCATTAATAAGTAGTGAATCATTTTTAGACTTTGCTATATTTCGCACCTCCATACATATAAAAAAGTGAATATAATATATATCCACTTATAACCACATCAAAAATATTTTAATTGGCTTTTTACCTATTGAGATTTTCAATCAGGTGGATATATATCGCTTTCCTTTTTTTAACAATATTAATTATATGTATTATTTTATGTTTTGTCAACAATTTTATGCATAAAAACTACTTAATATTTTTACTATTCTTGTAAAGCATTATAATTTTTTAATATTTCAACTTCTGTTAATGCTTTGTTATATACTTTTATATTGGATATTATTCCTTTAAAATATAAACTATTAGAAAATCCAAGTTTTAAATTTTCTGTCGTAGGTTTTATTTTTCCAGGAATAGATGTAGTTTTTATAAGTTTTCCATTTACATATAATTTTAAATTTGTTCCATCATATACACCAGCTGCATGATATTTACCAATTGAAATTTCTGCTGGTGCATATAGATGATCATTAGTATTAAAAATAAAATCTGCATACATACACCCTTTTTTATTAAGAGATAATGAATAACCACCAATATTTTTATTAATACTAGATATTATATAACTATTCTGTAGTTCACTAATTTTAAATTCTGCCTCAACTGTTACATAATCATAATTAAGATTTCCTATTTCTACATAATCATTTGTTCCATCAAATGAAAGTCCTTCACTTGTTTTTGTTGCACCTTCTACTTTTCCATTATATCTATTTCCTGATTTGTCTATTAATGTTTCATCGGCATTTTCTAAACTTCTTTTATTATATAATAGTTCTAAGCCTTCTCTTACTATACTTTTATCTTTTTCTTCATAGCTTCCACTTTCTTTTATTCCTATTGTTCCCTCGATTGTTAA
>CANQYB010000012.1 GCA_947627975.1 uncultured Bacilli bacterium
AGAAAACTTTTATCTGAAAATAAGTAGAATCAAAATATAGTAAAAAAGTTGTAGATAACTACGTCATTCGCACCAGATAGATATGAAACTCGAACTTTTATAGTTCGGGTTTTAAAATGTTTTCATTTATGTTAAAATATTTATAGATTGTAATTGATATACTTGTCAATTTAGAAAACATACTTGCATATTGATACAAAATGCTTTATAGAACTTGGAGGCGTTTATGAATTTACACAAAACAGTATTTTCATATGATAGAAAGCAATACAAAGATGCAACAAATGAACAAGTTATTAATGATTTTAATAGTAAATGGGATATAAGAATTAGTCAAATAATAAAGCGGGTTAATGAAAATGAAAAAAATTCAATATATAGAATTCTTAAAAATAAAAGATATGAAGAATACATCGAATTGTTAAAGCAGTTGAAGATAGTGACTCCGTTTCCACAAGAACTATTAAATAAAATGAATAGAGTTTATATTTCCGGAAAATCATTAGCTGATCATTTTAAAGATTGGACAACTAGAAGCGAATGCTACAGTATGAGTGTTGCTTTATCTTTACTTTTCTTAGATAAATTTATTATCAATAAAGCTCAGCTTAAAATGCCACTAATAACATTTGAACACCAATGGTTAGAATATAATGGTTATGTTTATGATACAACACACCATTTAATTTTTCCTAGAGAAATTTATTATAGTTTATATTGTCCTGAGAATGTTCATACATTAACAAATGATGAAATAGATAAAATTAAAAATGATATATTTAATAAAATTGAAGTTAAACCTACTAATAAAAGATAAAAGTTGTCATACTTTTTCCCTTAGGATACCATAGATATTGAAATTAGTACTTTTGCGATTTAAGAATTGAGGTTCATAACATTTGATATTATGGGCTTTTTTCATTGTCTAGAGGTGAAATTTACGAAAAAAACTATAGAGCAATTAACTTTTCCTGTTAAATTAAAAACAAATTAAATAATAAAATTAGCTTCTTTTATATAGAATTATTTCATTACTAGGTATATTTAATTTTTTTGTTAAAATTTAATCAAAATATGTTACAATATTTAATACGAAAAGGAGATATTATGGAAAGTACTAAATTAAATAAAAATGAATTAATAAACTTAATTTTTTATGGAATAAAAGAAAATGGTATAAATATAGATAGTATTAAAAATCTAGAAATAGAACTTGAGTTTATTATTGAAGAATATACAATGTTATGTAATCATTTTCAAAAAAAATATGTTATAGGAGAGTTAGATACATTTAAAAAAGCGGCATGTTTATTAGTTGCAATAAATAAAAGCAGACTTTCTAGTGATAAAACAATTAAAGCTTCAATAGCTTTAGAAACAACATATAAAATGTGTGAAAAACCTTTTTGGAATGTTGGTACTAATTATGATATTCCTAAAAAATTAGAAGAAGTAGATTTCAAAAAAGTTTTTGAAAATGATATGGAAATTTACAATACTTCTAGAAATATATTACTAGATTCTTTAACTTATGAAGATAAAACGCCATTAAATTATTACCTTAATTTAGAATTATTTTATAAATGTGCTTTGTTACTTAAAAATCGTTCCGTAAATTCTTGTGAGAAAGATGAACAAAATGTTTTTAGCAATGATCAAGTAGCAGAGTTAGATATGAATGAAGTTCCAAAGCAAAAAAGAAAATTTTTAAATTTATTTAGAAAATAAATATTATTTTCAATATTTAAAACTACTGAATTTTATAAATCAGTAGTTTTATAATTTAACAATTATTATTATAATTTAAAACATGCTATGTTTTATTTTTTATATTATAAAAAAATATTATATTGGTATTATATCTAACATTTTAAAATAGTACAATATATGGTGTTTATAAGTGTTTTTACAAAATATCAATCAAAAGGATATATTTCTAGTAGAGCTCGATTAAAATATAAAAAAAGAAGATAAAAAGTTAGTAATAAATAATATTGAGGAAGAAAATGAATATATAATCAAAAAAAAACACCAATAATATTGATTAAAATATTAAATTTTAATGTTATAATATTTAGTGATAAAATAGTAATTTGCAAAACTATGACAAAAGATTACAGAAATTTTGTTTTAAAACAATTAAATTTATTAGATAATATCACTTATAAATTACTTGAAGAAAGTGAATGAAAAATTAGTAAAAATTAAGGTGATAGTTAGGACAAAAGAAAATAAATATTATTGAATAAGTAATTGTTAAATTATAATTTGTATGAATAAGATTATCAAGTAAAAATTGATATAAAAATCTAAATGCAACTAAAAGTTGATAGTTTAAAATAACTTTCACATATATAATTTTTTGTAAAAAAGGAGGTACTTTAAATGAAATTTGGAGATAATTTAAAAAAAATAAGAATTTTGAAAAAACTATCACAGGAAGATTTAGCCGAAAAAGTAAATGTATCCAGACAATCTATAAGTAAATGGGAAACTGGAGATGCTTATCCAACAATGAATAATTTACTAGAACTATGTAAAATTTTTCATTGCAAAATCAATGATTTAGTAAATGATAGAATCATGGATGTTGATTTGCTTGGTGATGAGGTTAAAACTAAAGTTGTAAGTTTAAAAAAAGAAGAGCAAAAGAAAATGAAGGTTTTAAGTAAAATCATTTCTGTAATATCTAAAATAGGAAGAATTTTTTGTTATATTGCTATTCCTTTTATTTGTTTAGTTTTATTTGTTTCACCTTATTTGATTAATAAAGTTATAATAAAAGAAAATAATTTAACTTTAAATTTGCCAGATAATAATATCAATCTTTTAGAAAAAAATGATAAAGTGGTCTTAAAATTTGGAACATTTGTTTTAGCAGATGTTGATAAAGATTTTTTAAACACCAAAGTAATATCAATATTTGAAAATAATAGTAAATCAAAAATAATTGGTTATGTTGAAATAGGTTTTGCTAGTCTTTTAGTAATAATTATTTTGACATCTATAATACTTAAGCATTTAGAAACTTTATTTGATAATATCAATAAAGGAGAAACACCATTTACTTTAGAAAATGTTAATTTAATAAAGAAAATTGCTTGGAAAATGATTATAGTAATCATAATGAATAATATTGGTGGTGGTATGTTTGAATTGTTATTAAACTCTGATTTAAATGTAGTGTTTAAAACTTATGATTTGGTAGAAATATTATTCTTATTTTGTTTGTCATATATATTTGAATATGGGAGATTATTAGGACTTGAAACTAAGAATCAAATATATAGTGATAGCAATGATTAAAAAAGAGTTTAAATGAACTTTTTAAATAAGCTGATTTAAATGAAAGTAATCAATATTAGTTAACGATTAGAAAAAACTTTTTTATAAGTAAAAAAATAATAATTGAGTTCTAATTAAATTAGATATAAGTTTAGATAAAGTAACAGATATAATATTTGCCAAATTGTTAGTAAAAAAATAAGTGTTTTAATTAAAACAAGCCTTTAAAAATCATCGGTCACTTTTAGTTAACGTATTAACTTAATTCTGTTTAAATTACAAAATATATTAAAATTATTAATTTTAAAGTATAATTAATAAATTTATCTTTAAGGTGCAAAAACTTTTTGCAAAACGCCAGCGAATATTAAACTCGGAGACTTTTAAATTTATTTGATAAAAATTAATATATTTAAATTTATGATATAATAAATTTGGAAAGGGAATTATTTTATATGGATAAATTGAATTTTGAACCTTATTTTGAAAATACAGAAATTAAATACTATGAACCTAAATATATTATTACAATTTTACTCCTACTATTTATAATGTTAATGAATTAAATGAGAAAGTTACTAAAGCTAATGATTTATCCACATATTTAATTTTTAAAATATATAGAAAAGGCTTTGATGAAGTAGAAATATATCCAACTGAATCAATTCAAGTAAAAAATTTATATTCAGCTCATATTAGAGGAAATGTACCATTATCATATAATCAAATAGTTGAGTTACAAAATGAACAAAGAAGAAGTATTAAAAGCCTTGCAAAAATGATGGTAAATCTCTATAATATACTAAAATTATTTCTTTAAAATGTACTGTAAAATAAAAATTGTATAATTGTATATTTATAAATAATGAGAAACAAAAGTTGTATAAAAATTAATTCAAGTAATAATATAAATCTCGTTTTCTTATATCCAAGAAACGAGGTTTTTATATGAGTAGTTAAACATATCAATATAAAATTAATATAAAAAAGATGATATGGAATCAAATTCCAAATCATCTTTTTTTTGCTTTTGTTAAAACTATACCATTTGAATTTTGCTTTTTGTTACACAATGCAGCTTCAAAAAAAGTCTGATAAAATACCGAACTTATATTAATTTCATTTAAGTAATTTTTAACAGAAAATGTCTCTTCAATCCATTGTTCAGAGGTTACAGTTGAAATAGCAGCTTTTTCATCTTTTATGAATAGTTCTTTAAAATATAATTTTCTTAATTTTTTAAAGTCTTGCTCAAAAGTAAATTCCCGTTCAAAATTTCTAACATTTGGAATAAATATTATTATATTGTCTTTTTCAAAATCTTCCATATCTTTGCCAATATTAATACATTTTTTTAACCCTGTATTTAATTCTTTAAAAGCTTTATATTCAGCACTTAAATCATTTTCATCAACTAAAACTTCACTTACAGGATACCATGAATCACTATATTTATGAACTAGTTTATATGTTCCCATATAAACATGAATACCATTACATTTAGTAATTAAATAATCATTTTCTAATTTGTCCATAAAATAGTTTAATATTTCATTGTCAGAAAATTTTTTTTGTTTTTTTAATTCCAAATATTCTTTTTTTAAGTCTTCTTCTGATATAAGTTTCATAGAAAATCCTCCTTTTTTTAAAAAAATATTATACCACATAATTGAAAAATATTAATATTTAATTTCTTTTTTTATATTAAATTGTAATTAAATGTGTATATTTATAAAACAACCATTTAAATTATTTATCTTATTATTAAAAACATCGATAATTAATATAAATTCAATCTTATTTAATTATTTATTAAAATTTTCAAAAATATTGGTAAATATATATTATTATTCCTCTTTATTAATTTTTATAGATTATAGATAATATTTTATTATAAAAAAATTTTTAATGTTAAAATGAAAATAATAATTAATATTTTATAAATTAAATTTGTTTTTTTATAAAAAATATAAGGGTATAATTCAAGTTTTAATATATTTAAAATTATGTTATAATTTTATAAAATGTAGTTTAAAAAAATTTGTATATTTTTAATATTTAAATTTTTTTAATGTAGTAGGTGATTATAAAAATGAAAAAAGCTATATTGGGTATAGTTTCAAAACATAATAATAAAGATAATATAAGAAATAACATGTATGTAAGAGATGAGATTAAACAGGCTATATTTGATAATGGAGCAGTGGCAATTGGTATTTTATTACCCAAAAATGAAAAATTTACGGTTAGTGATAATTGGCAAAATAATTTATCAAAAAAAGAATATGATTCATTAATTACACAGATTAATCTTTGTGACGGAATAATATTTCAAGGTGGAATTATGAAATGATTGTGGCTAAATATTGTTATGATCATGATATTCCCACATTAGGTATATGCTGTGGGCAAAACGTTATGGTTAGAGCATTAGGTGGTACAACTTATGAAATTTCAAATCCCGAAAAACACTATCAAGTGACAAAAAATTATGTTCATAAAATATATATTAATAAATCTTCTAAATTTTATGACATTATAAAGCAAACAGAAATTAATGTTAATTCAAGACATAAAAAAACAATAGATAGTTTGCCGTTATTAGAAACAACTGCTATTTGTGAAGATGGTTATGCCGAAGTAGTTGAATCAAAAGAAAAAAAATTTTATATAGGAGTAAGATTTCATCCTGAAAGTTTATATAAAATTGATGAAAATATGAATAATATATTTAAATATTTTATAGATATTTGTTGTAAAAATTAAGATTTTTAATTTTTTTTAAATAAATTTGTTTGAAGTCAAAGTTAAAAGTATAAAAAATTATTTTTCATTAAAATGATAGAATATAAACTAATTAAATATTTTTTTAATAAAATAATTTAAATTTTCCTACATAAGTAAAGGAGTGATATTAATGTTAGATATTAAATTACCAAAAGGTAATGGGCAAACAATTTATATTGATCCAGAACAACTTTATATTAAACCAGAATGGATAAATAATGATTTACATGCTATTTTTATTCCGGATATTTCTTTTGAAGATAGTAATCCACTTTATGAAGCATATAAATATTTTTTTAAATATTTATATGAACATGGATATAAAGTTGAAACAGATAGTAGTAATGTAGATAATGATGCATTTTTCTTTACACCATGTCTTGATAAACATATTAATAAAACTAAAGAGGAATATAAATATAAAAAAGATAAAAAAATTGCATTTTTTCTTAAATGTTCAGGAATATTTGAACCATTTAGTGTTTCATTTCCAGAAAACTCTTTTCCAAAGGTCATTCCTAATTTTCCATTTGTACTTAAAAATGAAACAAATCAAGGTGGAAAAGAAAAGTTTATAATAAGAACCAAAAAACAATTGGAAATATTAAAAAAATTTTATTATGAAGTAGATGATTATAGTCGAAAAAAGCGCATAGAAAAAGCAAAAGAACAATATCCAGAATTAGAATTTGATGAAAATGGTTATTCTAATAAGGGAGGAATATGTATAAATTTTGTTAATTATAAAAAAGAATTTCATAAAAATATGAGAATGCAAAAATTTGTTAAAACTCCAACAAAATACTATACTTCATTGAGAGTTCTTATATCTTCTTCTTTAGATATTTTGTCTGCCAGTCTTAAATATTCAAAACCATCTCTAAATTATACTGAAAAATATGGACTTTTTGACGAATTTTTATCTGATTCAACATCTCCTTATTATTTAGGAAATGAAAGTATTATATCAAATACTGTTGCTGGAGGTAATAGTATTTTAATTGGTAAAAACAATTATTCTAAATTAGAAAAAGAATTACTTTTAGCTCATAATCTTGATTCTAAAAATCCCATTATTCCCAAAGAAATAGAAAAATCATGCATTGATATAGCTAAGAATTGTAAACGAGAAATTGGTGCGATTTGTGGAATAGATTTTATTTATGATGATGATGAAAAAAAATGGAAATATCTTGAAGAACATGAATATCCAATGCTTTATTCATATGCTGAGAAATATAATTATCAATATAATTCTAACTTGATAGACTTTTATCAAAAACAAATGTTAATTGATATGAAAGCAAGACTACATTCTTTAAATTTATATATGCAAAAACAAAAAACTTTAAATGTAAATCAAGTTAAACGTATTTAAATTAAAAATATTAGGAACTATATTTTTTTAATTTTTTAATATACAATATTAATAAATTTTGGTATAATGAATTTGGTTAATTTTGGGAAGGTTAAAATGAAATTAAAATTAATAAATAAATTATTCTTGATATTTTAAAATTTAATTAATAAAAGACAATTGTTAAATTAATGTTATAATTTATAGGATGTGGTATGCTTTGATAAAAGATAATATAATTATAATAAGAGATTTTTTTAAATTAGTTAAAGGAAATAAAAAGTGGATTTTTTTATTGTTTTTAGGATCAATATTAGCTCATTTATTAAGCTTATTAACTCCTGTTTTTGCTTCAAATATAATTTACGAAGTAACAAATGGTAATATTAAAGATACATATATAAACATTGGATTATTAGGATTAACCTACATTGCATATAATTTATTTTGGTATTTAAATTATGTATCATATTCATATAATTTTAAATATAGTTATAAAAATTTAAGGGAAAAAATTATTGATAAAGTATTTACTTATGATGTTGAATTTTCAGATAAAATTTCTAAAGGTACTATCTTAAATACCGTAAATAGTGATACAGCTAATTTATCGGAAATGATTGATAACGTTTGTGAAATTTTAGTAGTTTTTGTAAAAGTTATTGTTATGATTTTTATTTTTTTAAAAACAAATCTATTTATTGGAATATTAGTTTTAATGTTGGAATTTTTATATATAAAATCCTTTGATTATTGCAATATTAAAAGTACAAAATATTTAAGAAATCAACAGAAATATAGAGATAAATTAACAGACAATTTATCACAAATTCTAAATGGTTTGGGAGAAATAAAAGTTTTTAATATTTATGATAAGATAAAAAATGGATTTTATATAATTGCTAAAAAATGGGCAGATCAATATATGTTAAAAAGAAAATATGTTAATATTAGATCAAGTCTATTACCCTTTATTGTACATTTTGGAAAAATAGTTTTATATGTTATATTAGTATCATTTGTACTAAATGGAAAATATGAAGTAAATTTATTAATTTTATTAATTACTTATTTTGAAAATATTATGACAAATACAAAAGATTTAATGGATTATTCAAGACAAATTAGAGAATGGTCAATTTCAATTATAAGAATCAATAATATTTTAAATTATTCAAGTACTCAGCAATTATCTTTTGGAATGAATCAAAATGATTATATTAATGGTTTAGTAGAATTTAAAAATGTTAATTTCGCTTATAAATCAAAAAATAAAGGAAATATTGAAAATATAAGTTTTGTAGCTGAACCGAATAAAATTACTGCTTTAGTAGGTCATAGTGGTTGTGGCAAAACAACTATTACTAATTTAATTCTTCGAAAATATAAAGTAGATAGTGGGAAAATATTAATAGATAATGAAGATATTTATGAATATTCTAAGGATGTTTACTCAACAAATGTTGTAGGAGTTAACCAAGTACCTTTTATGTTTAATATGAGTATTAGAAAAAATCTAAGTTTAATTGATTCTAATTTTGATAATCAAATTGAAGCATGTAAAAGAGTTGGTATTCATGATTATATTATGAATTTACCTAAAGGGTATAATACTATATTAACTGAAAATGCAACAAATTTTTCGGGTGGGCAAAAACAATTATTAGCAATAGCAAGAACTTTATTGTCAAAGGCAGAAATATTAATATTTGATGAAGTAACAAGTTCTTTAGATACTATATTAGTGGAAAAAGTAAAAGAAATATTTGAAAATTTAAAATTAGATCATACGATTATTATAATAACTCACAAAAAAGATGTGATGAAAATTGCAGATAAAATAGTTGTTTTAAATAAAGGAAAAATAGTTGGTCAAGGTAGCCATAATGAACTTATGAAAAATAATGATTATTATATCGATTTGCAAATGAATAATTATTCAAGCTCACATAAAAAAGTAATTGATGATGTAGTAATTGAGGAAAATATTACAGAAAGTAAATAAAAGAATTATTTTATAATTAAATAATTATGATAAAAAATTACATACATTTTTTATGTAATATTTTTATTAATCCATAAAATAAGATTAAGTGATACTAAAAAAATTAATTTAAAAAGAATTATAAATTGTGTGATATAATAAAAATTAAGCGGTAACATATAAATTTGTTATTTATTAATTTATTTATAAATATTATATTATTAAAGTTATTAAAATAAGAAAGGATAAATCATGATAAAATTATTAAAAGGTTTTAAGAAAAAAGATTGGTTTTTAATTATTGTAAGTTTTATTTTAATTGCTGCTCAAGTTTGGCTAGAATTAAAAATGCCTGATTATATGTCAGAAATTACACAATTAGTACAAACTGAGGGTAGTAAAATGAAAGATATTCTTCTAAATGGAGGATATATGATTTCGTGTGCTTTGGGATCTTTAATATGTGCAATTATAACAGGATATTTAGTTTCAAATATTTCTGCCATATTTTCAAAAAATGTAAGAAAAAAATTATTTAATAAAGCAATTGATTTATCTACCGCTGAAATTAAAGAATTTTCAACAAGTAGTTTAATTACAAGAACTACTAATGATATTACTCAAATTCAAATGTTTATTGCAATGGGACTTCAAATGATGATTAAAGCACCTCTTACAGCAATATGGGCTGTAACTAAAATTTTGAATAAAAGTTGGCAATGGAGTGCTTTAACTGCCCTTGCAGTAGTAATTTTATTAGGTACAATATCTACAATTCTTATAATAGTATTACCAAGATTTAAAATTGTTCAAAAATTAATTGATAAAGTTAATAAAGTGACAAGAGAAAATCTTACGGGTATTAGAGTTATAAGAGCCTTTAATGCTGAAAAATATCAAGAAGATAAATTTGAAGAAGCAAATTATAATCTTACTAAAACGCAAACTTTTAATCAAAAAACATTTGCTGTTATGCAACCAGTAATGTTTTTAGTAATGTATTTTTTGACTTTATCAATTTATATAGTTGGAATATATTTAATAAAAAATAGTTTGATGGCAGATAAAATTTCGGTATTTGGAGATATGGTAGTTTTTTCCTCATATTCTATGCAAGTTATTATGTCATTTTTAATGTTAGCTATGATATTTATGATACTTCCACGAGCTAATGTTTCGGCAAATAGAATTAATGAGGTTATGGAAAAAAATATAACAATTAAAAATGGAAATTTAAAAGAAACTAAAACAGGTAAAATAGGCACAATTGAATTTAAAAATGTTTCATTTAAATATCCAGATGCTGAAGAATATGTCTTAAAAGATATTTCTTTTAAAGTTAATAAAGGGGAAACAGTTGCTTTTATTGGTTCAACAGGAAGTGGCAAATCAACATTAATAAATTTAATTCCTAGATTTTATGATGCTACTGATGGGGAAATATTAGTAGACGATATTAATGTTAAAGATTATGATCTTGAATATTTATATAATAAATTAGGATATGTATCTCAAAAAGCAGTTATGTTTAATGATACAATTGAAGGAAATATCTTGTATGGTGATAATGGTAAGAAAAAATCTAAAAATTTAGTAAAAAAAGCTATAGAAATATCGCAATCTAAAGAATTTGTAGATAAAATGGAAAAATTGGAACAATCTATTATAGCTCAAGGTGGTACTAATATTTCAGGAGGTCAAAAACAAAGACTTTCTATTGCCAGAGCTATTGCCAGAGAACCAGAAATATATATTTTTGATGATTCATTTTCAGCACTAGATTATAAGACTGATTCTATATTGAGGCATGAATTAAAAAAATATACGAAAGATGCAACAAGTTTAATTGTTGCTCAAAGAATTGGAACAATTATGAATGCTAATAAAATTATAGTATTAGATAAAGGAAAATGTGTAGGAGTAGGAACACATAAAGAACTTCTTAAATCATGTGAAATATATAAACAAATAGCCTTATCACAATTATCAAAGGAGGAACTTGAAAATGCCTAAAAGACCAATAAAAAGAGAAAAAGCTAAAAACTTTAAAGAGGCAATTTTAAGACTTTTTAAAGAACTAAATCCTTTTAAATATTTAATAACTATTGGTTTAATACTTGCAGTTTTTGGATCAATACTTTCCATCTTAGCCCCTAATAAACTTTCTAATTTAGTTGATGAAATATCTAAAGGTTTAATAGTTAATACTAAAAATTTAGAAAAAATTACAGATAATGTCCAAAAAGATTTTAGTAAAGAAAAAATGTCAGCTATTATGCCAAAAATTTTAAATATCAATATAGATGATAAAATTATTTCAAACATTATGAAATCAAATTTAATAACCAATGAAGAAAAAATAACTTTTCAGGAATTTATATCCTCAGTCAATTCTAATGATTTTGAAAATATGTTAATAAAATTAAAAAAATTACCAAGAAATATTTTAAATATAATATTACCAGATTCAAAATATAATAATATTGATATTTCTACAGATGATAAATTAAAACTTATTAATATTATGTCTTTAAAAAATGAAAATGATATAAAAAATATAAATATTCCTTCTTCAATAGCAAATATTATTTTTAAAGATATTAAAATAAATAAAATAACAATTACTCCTTTAGAACAGAACAAATTTATAAGCATAATGAGTACAGTAAAAAAAGATGATAATCCAACTTTAATTTATGCCAAAATAGATAAAATGCCAAAATCAATTCAAAAAGCAGTTATGCCTGTATTTAATATGAAGAAAATTAAACAAATAGTTGGTTTTCTAATTGGATTATATCTATTATCTGCATTATTTAATTATATAGTATCTATTTTAATGACTATTGTATCTAATCGTTTTGCCAAAAAACTGCGTAGTGGAATTTCTTACAAAATTAATAAATTACCTTTAAAATATTTTGATAAAAATCAATCAGGAGATATTTTATCAAGAGTTACTAATGATGTTGATACAATTTCTCAAAGTATGAATCAATCTTTTGCTACTTTAGTAAGTGCTATAACACTTTTTTTAGGAACAATTATCATGATGTTTGTAACAAACTGGATTATGGCTTTAACGGCAATTGGAGCAAGTTTAATTGGATTTATATTTATGTTTAAAGTATTAAATAAATCACAAAAATATTTTATTCAAAGACAAAAATATTTAGGAAAAATAAATTCTCATATTGAGGAAGTTTATTCTGGGTTAAATGTTATAAAAGCTTATAATGGTAAAAAACAAGCTAATAAAAAATTTGATGAATTGAATGAAAAAGTATACGAAGCTAATAGAAAAAGTCAATTTTTATCAGGTTTAATGATGCCTATGATGAATTTTATAGGAAACTTTGGTTATGTTGCAGTTTGTATTGTTGGTGCAATACTTACTATGAATGATTATATAACTTTTGGAGTTATTGTGGCATTTATGACTTATGTTAGACTTTTTACATCTCCACTTTCTCAAATAGGTCAAGCAATGACAGCTCTTCAAACAACAGCGGCAGCAAGTGAAAGAGTATTTGAATTTATGGATGAAAAAGAGATGAGCAATCAAAAAAATATTATAAGAAAATTAGATAAAAATAAAGTTGTTGGAAATATTGAATTTGAAAATGTAGAATTTACCTATGATGGTAATAATTTACCAACAATCAAAAATTTTAATGTTAAAGTAAAAGCTGGAGAAAAAATTGCTATAGTTGGTCCAACTGGAGCCGGTAAAACTACTATGGTAAATCTTTTAATGAAGTTTTATGATATTAATAAAGGTAATATAAAAATTGATGGCATACCAACAAGTGAACTTACAAGAGAAAATATTCATGAATTATTTACTATGGTACTTCAAGATACTTGGCTATTTGATGGAACTATAAAAGAAAATATTATTTATAATAGAAAAAATATTTCATTAGAAAAAGTTAAAAAAGTTTGCAAAATAGTTGGGTTAGATCATTTTATAAAAACATTGCCAAATGGATATAATTCAAAAATATCTGAAAGTGACAATGTATCAGCAGGCCAAAGACAATTGCTTACAATTGCAAGAGGTATGATTGAAGATGCTCCATTTTTAATTTTAGATGAAGCAACAAGCAATGTGGATACTCGAACTGAAGAATTAGTACAAAAAGCTATGGATAAATTAACTGATGGTAAAACATCTTTTATAATTGCTCACAGACTGTCAACAATTAAAAATGCAGATTTAATTTTAGTTATGAAAAATGGAAATATTATAGAACAAGGTAATCATAAGGAGTTAATGAAGAAAAAAGGATTTTACGCAGATTTATATAATTCTCAATTTGAATTATAGAATTATTTTTTAAATATATGATATATATAATTAATTTTAAAGAAATCTAAATTATGTAATTTATAATATTTTGTTTGTATTAGTAAGAAAAAATTTTTAATTAATTATTATGCATATTAATTTTTTTTCAATTCATAATAATATTGGAGGAAAATTATATGGAAAAAAAAGAAAATGATGTAAATGTTTTAGATGAACTTAATAAAGGTGCTTGTATGGGTACTGATGCAATTAATTTTATTTTAGATAAAGTTGAAGATCCAAAATTAAAAGAAGTTTTAAATCAGCAGTATAAGGACTATGAAAAAATATTAAATGAAATATCACAGTTATATCCAGAATATAGTAAAAAAGAACCACATGAAACTAATGTAATTAATAAAGCTATGACATGGTATGGAATTCAAATGAAAACACTGAACGATAAAAGTAACTCTAAAATAGCAGAATTGCTTCTTCAAGGAACTAATATGGGTATTATTGAAGGAAGAAAATTACTTAATCACAAAAGTACTGACGAAAAAGTAAATGAGCTTACTCAAGCTTATGTTGATATGCAAGAAGAAGCAGTTGAAAAATTAAAAAAATTTTTATAAAGGTAAGATTTATTCTTACTTTTTAAATAGTCCAAAATATTTAGCATAAAATATTTTAGGAGGATATTTTATGTATAAATTAAATTCTTTACCATTTTTATATCAAGATTTAGAACCATATATTGATACTCATACAATTGGTGTTCATTATCATAAACATCATCAAAATTATTTAAATAAATTAAATTTATTACTTCAAAATAATAATTATAATTATCATTATAATATATATGAACTTTTGTATCATATTAATGAATTTAAAGAAGAGGTCAGAGAAGATATTTTATTTAATTTAGGAGGAGTTTTAAATCATAATTTATATTGGAAAAGTATAAATCCCCATCATGAAGAACCTAAAGGAAAATTAAAAGGGCAAATTATAAAACAATATAGTTCATTAGAAAATTTTTTTACTTTATTTAAGGAAAGTGCCCTTAAATTAAAAGGATCAGGTTATACTTTTTTAATTTTAAAGAATAATGGAATGCTTGATATTATTAACTTACCTAATCAAGAGACTCCTTTATCTTTTGGATATATTCCACTTTTTAATATTGATATGTGGGAACATGCTTATTATTTAAATTATAAAAATGAAAAAGAAAAATATGTGGATAATTTTATAAATATTGCTGATTTTAAAAATGCTAATAATGTATTTAATAATTTAATTTAGCACTCATACTTGACAAGTGCTAAAAATGTGATATAATTCATATTAGTAATTTGTAAGGGAGGTAATAGTATGAATGGACAAAATCCTTATCAAGAAAATTTAGAAAATGTATTAGAAAAGTATGGAAGAGATATTGTACAAAGTGTTAAAGATGGTAAAGTTGATCCGGTAATTGGAAGAGATGATGAAGTAAGAAGTATTACGCGTATTTTATCTCGAAAAACTAAAAATAATCCTGTTTTAATTGGTGAACCAGGTGTAGGTAAAACGGCAATCGTTGAAGGTCTTGCTCAAAGAATTGTTAAAGGTGATGTACCAGAAAGTTTAAGAAATAAAACTATTTGGGAACTAGATATGGGAGCACTAGTTGCTGGTGCTAAATATCGTGGTGAATTTGAAGAAAGACTAAAAGCAGTATTAAAAGAAATAAAAGATTCTGATGGAGAAATTATTTTATTTATTGATGAAATTCATATGATAGTTGGAGCTGGTGCTCTTGATGGTGCTATGGATGCATCTAATATGTTAAAGCCTTTGCTTGCACGTGGGGAAATACATTGTATTGGGGCAACAACTTTAAATGAATATCGAAAATATATTGAAAAAGATGGAGCATTAGAAAGACGTTTTCAAAAAATTCAAGTTAAAGAACCAACTGTTTTAGATACAATAACAATATTAAGAGGTTTGAAAAAACGATTTGAAGTTTTTCATGGGGTTAATATAAAAGATAATGCTTTAGTTGCGGCAGCCACTTTGTCTGATAGATATATTACATCTCGATTTTTGCCGGATAAAGCAATCGATCTTGTAGATGAGGCATGTGCTACAATTAAAGTGCAAATTGACTCTGTGCCAGTTGATCTTGACACATTAACTAGAAAAATTATGCAATTGGAAATTGAAAAACAAGCATTAAAAAAAGAAAAAGATGAACTTTCAAAAAAAAGAGTTGAAGAAATTGATAAAACTTTATATAATCTAAAAAAAGATGAAGAAAAATTACGTAATGATTGGCAAAAAGAAAAAAAAGTAAATGATGAAATAAAAGATTTAAAAAAAGAAATAGAAGATGCAAAATTTAAATTGGAGCAAGCTGAAAATAATTATGATTTAAATGAAGCTGCTAAACTTAGACATGGTATAATTCCTAAATTAGAAAAAGATTTAGAAAATTTACGTAATAATGATGACGATAAAATATTAAGTGATACTGTAACTGATGAGTCAATTGCAGAAATAATATCAAAATGGACTAATATTCCTATAGCTAAGTTAGTAGGGGGAGAAAAAGAAAAATTATTAAATTTAAAAGAAAATATGAAAAAAAGAGTTAAAGGACAAGATGAAGCTTTAAATTTAGTTAGCGAAGCTATAAAAAGAGCAAGAGCAGGAATAAAAGATCCTAATCATCCAATTGGTTCGTTTATATTTTTAGGTCCAACTGGTGTAGGTAAAACAGAAGTGGCAAGAAGTTTAGCTTATGAATTATTTGATGATGAACGCCATATGGTAAGAATTGATATGAGTGAATATATGGAAGCTCATTCCGTATCTCGTTTAGTTGGAGCTCCTCCTGGGTATGTAGGTTATGATGAGGGAGGACAACTTACTGAGGCAGTTAGAAGAAATCCTTATAGTATTATTTTATTTGATGAAATAGAAAAAGCTCATAAAGATGTATTTAATATATTACTTCAAATACTTGATGATGGAAGAATTACTGATGGACAAGGAAGAACTGTTGATTTTAAAAATACAATAATTATAATGACTTCAAATTTAGGTAGTGAATATATATTAGAAAATAAAAATAATGTAAAAGAGCTTATTGATAAAGAATTAAAAATGACATTTAAACCTGAATTCATTAATAGAATTGATGAAATTATTATTTTTAAATCACTTTCTAAAGAGACAGTTTATGAAATTCTTGATAAAATAATAAGTGATATTGAAAAACGTTTAAATGATAAAAATATAAAAATTAAATTAACAAATGAAGCTAAAAAATTTATTGTAGATTCTTCTTATAGTGAATTATATGGGGCTAGGCCAATAAAAAGATTTGTAACAAATAATATTGAAAATTTACTTGCTAATGTTATTTTAAATGATGAAATTAAATTTGGAGAAGAGATATTATTTGATTTAAAAGATAATAATTTAGTAATAAAAAGAAATTAAGAAAAAAAATTTAATTTCTTTTTTTATGCTATAATTATTTAGGAGGAATTTAAATGCAAAAAAAATATAATAAAATAATTAAAAAATTTGTACAAAAATGGCAAAAAGAAGAAAATATTGAAGGAATTATTATTTTTGGAAGTTATGTTAATGGTTTTTTCAATTCAACTAGTGATTTGGATTTTTTAATAATTTTAAATAATGATGCCAAATGGTATGGAAGAGGATCAACAATAATAGATGGTATAACGATTGAATATTTTATAAATACTTTAAATAATTTTCAAAAAGCTTTTAAAAGAGATTTCAATAATTATAATCCGGTCAATACAAATATGATAGCGAATAGTAAAATTTTATTTGATAAAAATAGTAATGTGAAATTATTACAAAATGAAGCTTTAAAGTGGTATAAAAAAGAATACCAATCTATGGAAATTAACGAATTAAAAAAATTAGTTAGCTTTGCTGAAGATTTATTTTTAGAACTCGAATATTCTTATCACAATAATGACGATGATTTTGCTATTTTATATTTTGAAATGCTTAATAGAATAGTTAATTTATATCAAGTTTATAATAAATATGCTCCAATTCAAAAGGAAAAAATGAATAAAATTATTAATGACAAAAAATATCAAAAAAATTACAAATATAAAGGAAAAATTAATAAAAGTTTACAAAAATATTTTAATGTATGTATAAATACGTTAGATAAAGAATCAATGTATAAAAATATAAAAATATTTTATGATTTTGTAATGAAAAATATAAAAATTAAAAACTATCATGAATATTTAATTAAAAATGAAATACAATAATTTTTATAATAAGGAAAAGGTATGAATAAACAAAATTTAAATAAAAAAGTATATCATAATATTAACCCAATCTATAATGAAGAATCTAAGATTTTGATTTTAGGTTCTTTTCCTAGTGTTAAATCACGAGAGGTAAAGTTTTATTATGCTCATCCGCAAAATCAATTTTTTAAAATATTAAGTGTTATTTTTAATGAAGAAATAAAAGATAAAATTAGTTTTTTATATAAACATAATATAGCTTTATGGGATGTAGTAAAATCCTGTACAATTGAAGGTTCAAATGATTCGAGTATTAAAAATGTTAAAGTAAATAATATAGAAAATATTATAAAAAAAAGTAATATTAAAACTATTTTTACAACTGGTAAAAAAGCATATGATTTATATCAAAAATTTTTAGAAAAAAAGATAGGAATTAAAGCAATATATTTACCATCTACATCTCCTTTATATCAAGTAATTTCTTTTTCTGAAAAGGTAGAAAAATATAAAATTATATTAAAATATTTATAAAATTAAAAAAAGATGATATAATATAAATAGATGCCGAAGTAGCTCAATAGATAGAGCAACTGAATCGTAATCAGTAGGTTGTGGGTTTGATTCCTACCTTCGGCACCAGATTTATAGAAAACTCGAGCCTTTCGAGTTTCAATATAATATTGTTTAGACATTTAATTCAATGAAGAATTAAGTGTCATTTTTTTATTACTACTATCATAACGATAAGGAGAAATAAAATGATAGCAATGAGCTTTAGAACTTTTATAACAAAAGTCTTAGTTTTCATTTTTATCAAACCTCCTTTCTATAAAGATTGGAGGTAGACACTCAACAACTGATATTCCCTATAAAAAGCATACCAAACAATTGTTCTTTATTCAACGCTTTTTGCACTAAATTTATGACAATTTAGAAAACACTTGCATATTGTCAAAGACAATATGAGTATTTATTAGTGGGAGGTATACAAATGATAATTAGAAAAGCGGATTATGATGATGTAAAAATATTAAATAAATTTTTAACGTTTTTAATAAGAGATGAAAGACAATATGACTCATGAATTGATGAAAAATTATATTGAAGATTCTAATAAATTGCTTATTGTTGCCGAAGAAAATGATCAAATTGTAGGTTATTTATATGGAATTATTAAACCAACTGATGATACATATAAATATGTAATTGCCAAATTAGATGCATTATACATTGATAATAATTATCGTAATAAGGGAATTGCTACATCTTTAATAGAACATTTTAAAAAGTGGGCTATATCCAAAAATGCCCATAAAATAGAAGTAAACATATGGAGTAATAATGTTAAAGCTAAACACTTATATGAAAAAAGCAATTTCAAAACAACAAGTGAAACATTAACTATTAATTTATAAAGTTTGTACTTCTTCCTTTAGTGCACCAGTGACGTTTCTATTCTAACTTTTTCGAACTTAATATAAAAAGATAACCCTTAGGTTATTTTGATATTAAGTAATTTTGAGTTATAAAGCAATTATATTTTTGGAGAAAATTTATGGAAGTAAAAAAAATAACAATTAGTTAATTATTAAGACAAATACAAACTATAATGGCACAGTTACAATTATTTTGTAAAAATTTTGAAACTCAATTGAAACAATCTTAATTAATTATTTTAAAGATAAGTAACAATACTTATTTTTTTACATTATATTAACATAAAAAATTTTAATTTATTAGTAAAAACTTAAAAAAACATTAATTTATGTTAAAATATTTATAGATTAAAATTTGAAAGGATTAAATTATGAAAATATATTTAGTAAGACATGGTCAAGTAAAAAATAATATATTAAATCAATATAATAGTATAGATGAAGATTTAACGGAAGAAGGAATTAAACAAGTAGAAAATTTAAAAAAGAAAATTAAGAATATTAATTTCGATATAGTTATATCTTCTCCTTTATTACGTGCTACTCATACTGAATATATTTTAACTAATTATGATGATAAAATAATAACTGATGATAGAATAAGAGAAAGAAGATGTGGAAATTTAAGTGGGCAACCATTTGAAATGATTAATAGAGAAGAATATTGGAATTATTATAGTAAAATTCAATACGGAATAAGCGAAAATATTCAAGACTTCTTTAAAAGGGTTTTTGATTTTATAGATGATTTAAAAACGAAAAATTATAAAAACGTCTTAATAACAGCACATAGTGGAGTATCTAAAGCTTTTAGTGCTTATTTTGAAGGAATAAAAGATGGTAAATTTTTAAAAAGAGGTTTAAAAAATAGTGAACTAAAAATTTATGAATTATAAATATTTTATATTATAAAAAATATGTATATATAATAGATTTTTAATAATGAGGTGGGGAATTGATTTGGAATCCATGGCATGGATGTCATAAAATAAGTTCAGGATGTTTAAATTGTTATATGTTTGCAAGAGATAGCTTATATGATAAAGATAGCAATTTTGTAGTTAAAACTAAAGATTTTGATAAAATAATTAAAAAAAAGCGAGACAAAACATATATTGTAAGTAATTACAAAGATTATATTTATACATGTATGACTTCTGATTTTTTTATTGAAGAAGCTGATTTATGGCGAAATGAAATTTGGCAAATGATTAAAAAAAGATCAGATTTAAATTTTTATATAATTACAAAAAGAATAAAAAGATTTTTAAAATGTGTACCTAAGGATTGGAAAGATGGTTATAATAACGTAACAATTTGTGTTACAGTTGAAAATCAAAAAATGGCTGATGAAAGAATACCAATTTTATTAAAATTACCAATTAAACACAGAGAAGTAATACATGAACCAATGTTAGAAAAAATAAATATTGAAAAGTATTTAGCAACAAATAAAATTGATAAAGTAATTTGCGGTGGAGAATCTGGTGAGTTAGCTCGACCATGTAATTACAATTGGATTTTATATACTCGTAATCAGTGTATAAAATACAATGTTTCTTTTTATTTTAAACAAACTGGAGCAAATTTTATTAAAAATGGCAAAAAATATAGTATTCCTAGAAGTAAACAGTTAAGTCAAGCTAACAAAGCTAATTTAAATATATTATAGTATTTTAGCTATTTTTAATAATAATTCTAAATTATTGTAAGATAAATTTTCTAAAGTTATTAAATCATTTAAATTATTATCATTATTATTTTTAATATCATTAATTTTGGATTCAATAATATTAAAAATATTATATTCTTTTTCATAAATTTTTTCTAGCAGTTTAAATAATTTGAAATTGTAATTTAAATTATCTTTTAATAATAGTTCATATAAAATATTTTTGCTATCTTTGTTTATAATTAATTTTAAAGTATAATCAGAATATATCATTGATATTATTTTAATATCATCATCTATGTAAAAAGTGTCTATTATATTGCCATTTTCACTAATTTTAGAAATATAAGATGAATTATTTTGAAAAAATGATAAATATTTTTCATTTTTAATAATGCAAAATGAAGTGAATTTAAAATTATTACTTATTATTTCTCTTTGAAAATTTTGATAATTAGCTTCAACTTTAATAAAATTACCATCCTCATCAATAGAATAAACATAAGTATTTGTTATAATATAATATATATTTTTATCTGGATAAAAATATATATCATTAATTTTTTTTAATAAATATTTTGGAACTCTTATATCAAAAACTTTAATTATTTCTAAATTTTCATTTAAAATGTAAAATCTATTATAGCTATTTTCAGTTGTAGCTAAAATAGATTTTTTTGTTGAATTATAAGTTAAAGTATTAAAAATATATTCAGTAGAAATTTTATTTTCGATTAATAAATTTTCATTATAGCATGAAATAGTTTTATTATTGTTTAAAATTAAATATTTATGATTTATAAAAATCCCATTTGTAAATTGCGACTCATTATTATTTATTTGAAAGTTTTTTTTTTATTAATTTGAAACAATTAAATCTTTCCTTTCTTTTTATAATAATATGTAAATTTTAATATTTAATAACTTATATATTTTAAATTATTATTATTTAAAAATAATAACAATAAATAATTAAAATAAAATAAACAAAAAGAACAATTATACAGAGAAGTTAATTCTAAAAATAAAAGTATTAAATTATTGTAAAAAATTAATTATAATGTTTTATTTTTTAAATTTGAAATTAATTTTTATTTATTATATTTTAATAAAAAACTTTAATAAAATAGTTTTTTATGATACAATTCTATTGGGAGATAAAATATGATAAAAATAGAAGAAATAAAAGAAACAAAAGAAAAAAGTTACACAGAAAAAAATTATTTGATATCGGCTATAATTATGATAGTTGTAGGGGCATTAATATTTTCTAACCCTGCCAATGTTATAAAATTTATATCTTATATCTTAGCTTTGGCCTCATTTATATATGGTATTATAAGAATTAGTAATTATTTAAAATTAAAAGATAATTCAAATGAGGCAAAATATATGTTACTTGCTAGTGGAATTATATTTTTTATTATCGCAATCTTATTAGTTGTTTTTTCATCAGCTATTGAAATTTTAATAAGAATAACTATGGGTATTTGGATATTATTTTCCGGAATTAATCAATTAGTTTTAACTATACCAACTATAAAATCAAAACAATCTTTTTGCATTCCTTTGATTTTTTCAATATTGTTAATTATTGGTGGGTTATATATGATAATTGTTGCAAATATTTTATTTAGTATAATTGGTTTAATATTATTAATTTATGGAATTTTAAAAATTTCTATGTACATTTATTATAGTCAAAAGTATTCAAGTAAAAAAGAAACAAAAGCCAAAACTGTTAAAAGTAAAGATATAAAATCAACTACTAAAAAAAATAAAAGGAGCAAAAAATAAAGTGGAATTTCATTATAAAACAAGTGGCACTTGTTCAACAGATATATTTTTAAAAGTAGATAATGAAATAATTAAAGATGTAAAATTTATTGGTGGTTGCAATGGTAATTTACAAGGAATTTGTAAGTTAGTAGTTGGTCAAAATATTTTTGATGTAATAAAAAAATTAGAAAATATAAAATGTGGAAATAAAAATACTTCTTGTCCAGATCAACTGGCATGTGCTTTAAAAAAAATAAGTAATAACAGTTATCAAAATTGTTAAAATTAAATACAGAAAGAGAAGAAAAATGAAAAATTTTAAATATTTAATATTATTATTTTTATTATTAATTTTAACTGGATGTGTAAATAAAAAAGCTTTATCAGGTGATGAATTTTCTAATATTATGAAAAAAAATAATTATAAAGTAAATGTATCATTACCTGAAGAATCTTATATTGATAAAGTGTTATTAGCATCTAGAAACAATATTAATTTGGAATTTTATATAATGAATAATAGTTCCAATGCTAATACTTTTTATAAAAATAATAAACAAATGCTAGTTCAGCAAAAAAAAGGAAAATATAAAGATAATAGTAAAACAAAAAATAATTTTGAAAGTTATAAATTAGAAGTTGAAAATACAAAGCAATTTTATTATATTGCAAAAATTGATAATACTGTTTTATTTATTCAAGAAAGTAGTAAAAATAAAAAGCAATTAGAAGACATAATAGAAAAATTAAATTATTAAAAAAGAACGTTTTAAAACGTTCTTTTTTAATCTAATTTTGAAACCATTTATTGGTTACTTCAACAGAATTACTTGCAGGCATTGGAGATGGAAGTTCAAAATTTGCAATTAATGGTAAATTAAAGGCTGTTCCAAAAACTAAGGCACTACCTGGTTGTAAAGATTTTATTTTTTCAATTATTTCATTATCGACATTTGCAGAGATTGAAGAAATTATTTTAATATCATCGGGATGAAACATTCTAAAAGAAATAAAATTAGAACATTGAGATAAACTAGTTTTAGAAAGTTCACTAGGTCTTTGGGTAATAAAACCTAAAATCAAACCATATTTTCTTCCTTCTTTGGTAATTCTATCATATATGTTATATCCAATTATATCGATATCACTATCATCTTGAACATATCGATGTGCTTCTTCTAAAATTATATGAATAGGATAAGAGGCTCTGTCTTTTAAACTAGTAGTAAAATTATAAAATAATTTTGCAAAAATTTTAGTTAATGATTTGGCAAATCTTTCATCAACATAATTAAAATTCATATTAATTATTTGAGCTTTTTCATTAGTATTTGTTTTAAATAATTCTTTAACATATTCTATTTTTGAAATATAATGATCATATTCAAAATATTTTTTATGTTCACTATTTATTATAGCTTCTAAACGTACTTTTAAAGTATTGGCTTTTTCATACATTAATTGATTGTTTAAAGTTCCTTCTTTAATTAAAGCAAAATTCATAGCATATAAAATATCATCAAGACTATATATTGCTTTTTCATCTTTTTCAATATTATCTATATCTTCTTTTAAATATAAGTTTAGAAAATCAACAACTGCTCCTACGGCATTAATTTTTCCTTGGGAATCAATATTTAAACATTGTCTAATTGTTCTATTGTATCCTGGTTGGGGAATAATAGTATCTAAGTTTAATTTTTCCGTATTATATTTTGATAAAATTGCAACAATTTGATCTCTTATTTGGGTAGAATTTTTTCCACTTGAAAGGATATCAAGTAAAGCAGAGGCAATAATTTGATTTTTATAATTTAATGCTTTTTCATCTTTAGATGTAAAAATATATGTTAATTTTAGTGTTTCTTCAATTATAGGAATTTGAATTGTATCAGTTACATTTAAAAGAAGTACTAAATCATCAACCTCTAAAAAGTAGGCAGGAATTTTAACTGTATCGCTTTCGCTAAATTCAGTTTGGGTAGTATAACTTTTAAAATTAATATTTGGTAATTTTGAAAGTTCACAAAAAGCTGAGTTATATTCTCCAAAAAAGTCAAATATGCAGATATGAGCATTAGTTGGTAATGAAGTATCATTATGTTCAAATATATTTTGAATAAGTCGAGCAACTCCACAGCTTTTACCAGAACCTGTATTACCAACTACAGCAAAGTGATTAGCCATAAATTCATTTAAAGATGCAGAAACTTTATAACCATCATATATATTAGATTTACCAATGTATAATGAATTTGTTAAAGATATATCTTGTGGGCCTAAAATTAAATCTAATTCACTTTTATAAATTATTCTAGGTGCATTTTTTAAAGTTGGTTTTTTCATAACACCAGATGAAAAATGATTATTTCTTATTTCTCCTACTAATAATATAGTTATTTCTTTATTATTTATTGCAACTATTTCTCCAACAACACTTCGATTATTTTCTTCAAAAATTACGTGAAAATTTAAAATTGAAGCTTCACTTTCACCTTTTAAATTTTCAAGAATTACTATATTTTTATCTATTGAAATTACTTTTCCAAACATTTTATCACCCTTATTTTCTATTTTTATAATAACATAATTTTTTCATAATAAAAAGAGGTAACTCCTCTTTCTAATAAAATATTGCTGAACCTAATATAATTGCAAGTAATATAAATAGAACAATTATAAATAGTCCATTATTAATTCCACAAGTTTCCTTTTTACAAGGTTTATTACAACTCATGGGACACCTCCTAAAATAAATTAAAAGACTAGATGAATGCTCCTACAATGATTATTAATAAAATGAATAGAACTAGTATAATAGCAGGTCCCAAACATCCACAATTATTACTCATAAATCATTCCTCCTTTTTTTGTCTTTTCATAATATTGTATGGTTTTAGGTTTTTTTTGTGAGTGTTTTTAATGTTGGTTTTAATAATAAAATAGTGTAAGCCTTGTAAAATATTTTAATTTTTGATATGATATCATTATTAGGAGGAATAAAAACATGAAAAGAAAATGTTTAAAAATTTTGGGAATTACTTTAAGTTTAATTTTAGTTTGTTCTTGTGGTAAAGTTTCCAAATTAAAAAATGGAGAGGATGCAGTTGTAAGTTTTAAAAACAGCAAAAAAATTAGTGTAAATGAACTTTATGAAGAATTAAAAAATTCATATGGTGTTTATAAATTGGTGGAAAAAATAGATGATTATGTCTTACATAAAGAATATGGAAATGAAGTAACAGATGAAATGAAAGATTATGCAAAATCAACAATTGAAAGTATAAAACAATATTATCCAAATGATAAAGATTATTTGAATTATATTCAAAGTAGCTATGGTGTTGAAGATGAAGATGGTTTTAAAGAATATATTTATATTAATTATTTGCGAAATAAAGCTGTTGATGATTATGCTTTAGAAAAAATAACTGATTCAGAAATTCAAAAATATTATGATGATAAAGTTGTTGGTGATGTATCTGCTAGCCATATATTAATTAAAGTTACTAAAAATGATGAGATGACAGATGAAGAAATAAAAAAGGCGGAAAATAAAGCCTTAAAAGAAGCTGAGGATATTATAAGTAAATTAAATAAAGCTACAGATGTAAAAAAAGAGTTTAGCAAATTAGCCAAAAAATATAGTGATGACACTGCAACTAAAGAAAATGGTGGAGATGTTGGATACTTTAATAAAATTGGTGATAATGTAATGGTTGATGAATTTACAAATGCTACATATAATTTAAAAGATAATGAATATACAAAAGAACCTGTAAAAACTTCATATGGATATCATGTTATTTTAAGAACAGGTTCAAAAGAAAAAAGTCAACTTTCAAAATTAAAAAAGACTATTAAAAATGAACTTGCTGAAGAAGAAAAAACTAATAATAAAACAATTCAAATTGATGCAATGACAAATTTAAGAAAAAAATATGATATGAAAATAGAAGATAGTAAACTTGAAAGCCAATATGGAAATTATATTCAATATTTAATTAGCCAAGCAACTCAAACTAGTGAAAGTGAATAAAAAAGTTATGATATTATGATAAAGTAGATATTCAAGATGTCTACTTTTTTTGTAAATAATTTGTATTTATTTTTGCATAATAAATTATAATAGTTTATAATTAAAATAGGGTGATAAAATGGCAAAAAAGAAAAGAAAAAAATCCGAGGATAAAAAACCTTTTCAATATAATGTTGAATTAAATGGACTATTATTTATATTAATAGGGTTAATTGGTTTTGGTGGATTTGGACCAGTTGGTAAAATCATTAAAAATTTTGCTATTTTTCTTATAGGAAATTGGTGGCCGATTATTCTAATTTTATTGCTTATTTTAGGATGCTTTATGTTAATTAAAAGAAAGTTACCAAGATTTTTGACTGCTAGACTTATAGGTGTTTATGTTTTGTTAATTGTATTATTAGTGTCAAGTCATTATCCTTTTTTAGAAGAAGTTTCAAAAAATATTAATAAAATTTTTAAATTTACAATTGATCAATATATGAATCGTATTAGTAATGATTTTTCAAATGTTTCAGTAGGGGGAGGTATTGTTGGTTGTAGCTTTGGATTTTTATTTACCTATTTATTTGAACTTAAAGGTACGACAATTATTTTAATTGTTTTAACTATTTTTGGTATTGTAATGTTATTTGATATTACATTAACTGATGTAATATCAGCAATAAAAAATTTATTTAATAAAATTAAAAATAAAATTAAGACAGATAATGAAAATAAGATTAAAAAAGATAATAATGAAGAAGAAAATAATGATGACGATAAAGAAGATGATGGAAAAATTGTAATAACTAGTGTTGAAGAGTTGAAGCAAAATATAGCAAAATCTAATAATGAAACCATTCAAGGAACAAACACTAGTGGCATTTATCGATTGCCTTCCCTTGATTTATTAGATAATCCTGTAAAAACAAATAAAAATAATGATGAGTCAACTAAAAAGAATATTTTAGTGATGGAAAAAGTTTTTAAAGAATTTGGTGTTAAAGGTAAAGTAGTGGAAGTTCATATTGGACCTTCAGTCACTCAATATGAAGTAAAAATAGAAGCTGGAACTAAAGTAAATAAAATTGTTAGTATAAAGGATGAATTAAAATTAGCTTTAGCAGTAAAAGATATTCGTATTCAAGCACCAATTCCTGGCAAAAGTACAATTGGTATAGAAGTACCTAATACATTTGTATCTCCAGTAAAAATCAAAGAAATTTTAACAAATATTCCTAAATCTATGGAAAATGCTAAAATATTAGCTTCACTTGGTAAAGATATAATGGGTAATTCGCGTCTTGCTGATATTTCTAAAATGCCTCATCTTCTTGTTGCTGGTTCAACTGGATCAGGAAAATCAGTTTGCATTAATAATTTTATAGCAACTATACTAATGCGTTACAAACCAAATGAAGTTAAATTAATTTTAATTGATCCTAAAAAAGTTGAACTTTCAAATTATAATGGTGTTCCACATTTATTATGTCCAGTAGTAACAAATCCTAAAAAAGCATCAGCTGTATTACAAAAAATAGTTATTGAAATGGAAAATAGATATGAATTATTTGCAGAAGAAAATGTAAAAAATATTACTTCATATAATGAAAAGGTTGATAAATTAAATGCTAAAAATCCAGAACTAAAAAAAGAACACATGAGTTATTATGTTGTAATTATTGATGAACTTGCTGATCTTATGTTAATTGCCGCAAAAGAAGTAGAAGATTCAATTATGAGAATAACTCAAATGGCTAGAGCAGCAGGAATTCATTTAATAGTTGCTACACAACGTCCTTCAACAGATGTTATAACTGGTGTTGTAAAGGCTAATATTCCATCTCGTATAGCTTTTGCAGTTTCATCATCAATAGATTCACGAACAATTCTTGATATGAGTGGTGCAGAAAGATTACTTGGAAAAGGAGATATGTTATATTTACCAATGGGAGAAAATGTACCAACTAGAATACAAGGTGCTTATATTTCTGATGAGGAAATTGAACGTGTTATAAATTATGTTTGTAAAGAGCAAGTTGCTAAATATGATAATAGTATTACAGAAATAAATAATGTAGATGATCATAATCCAATTTCTAATGAAAAAGAAGAATATGATGATCCACTTTACAATGAAGTTGTTGATTTTGCTGTTAAAACTGGGAAAATTAGTGCATCACTTTTACAAAGAAGATTTAGAGTAGGTTATAATAGAGCAGCTAGAATTGTTGATTTATTAGAAGAAAGAGGAATAATTGGACCGCAAAATGGTTCAAAGCCTAGAGAAGTTTTAGTAAAATTAGAAAATAAAGAAAATACTGAAGAATAGGTGATTTTTATGTGTGGAATAACTGGATTTGTTGGTAAAACTGATAAAAATAGTAAGAAAATTTTAGTTAATATGATGGAAAGAATTAAACATCGTGGCCCTGATGGTAGAGGAATATATATTGATAAACAAGTAGCTCTAGGTCATGTAAGACTTTCAATTATTGATATATCAACTGGTAGTCAACCTATGTTTAATGAAGATAAAAAATTAGTTGTTATATTTAATGGTGAAATATACAATTATATAGAACTAAAAAATAAATTAAAAAAGAAAAATCATAAATTTACTACTAATTCTGATACTGAAGTATTACTTCATGGATATGAAGAATGGAAAGAAGATTTGCCTAAATATTTAAGGGGTATGTTTGCTTTTGCAATTTGGGATATAAAAAATGAAACATTATTTATGGCAAGAGATCAATGGGGAATAAAACCACTTTATTATTATAAAAATAATGATAAATTTCTTTTTGCATCAGAAATAAAAGCATTTTTAGATAATCCATATTTTAAAAAAGAATTAAATACAGATATATTATCTGCTTATCTTTGTTTTAATTCAACGCCAACAACTGAAACATTTTTTAAAGGTGTAAATAGATTGGAACCTGGAAATATTCTTATATATAAAAAAGGGAATATTAAAATTAAAAAATACTTTAATTTAAAATTCAGTGAAAGTTTAAAAGATTTTGAAAAATCTGTTGAAGAAATAAAAAAATCTATGCAAAATTCTGTTGATTATCACCAAATTAGTGATGTTGAGGTTGGTTCTTTTTTATCTAGTGGAATTGATTCATCTTACATTGTATCTCTAGCTAGACCAAATAAAACTTATACAGTTGGTTATGATGATAAAAGATATGATGAAATTTCTTATGCTAAAGATTTAACAAAAAAATTAGGGATAAAAAATATATCAAAGAAAATAACTAAGGAAGAATATATGGATAATTTTCCTAATATTATTTATCATATGGATGAGCCTCTTGCTGATCCTTCCGCTATAGCTTTATTTTTTGCTGCTCAAATTGCAGCAAAGGATGTAAAAGTTGTTTTATCGGGGGAGGGGGCAGATGAATTATTTGGTGGATATAATTCTTATCGAGAAGAAATTGATCAAAGTTGGTACAATAAAATTCCCTATTTTATACGATTTTCTGCTTCAAAAATTGCTTCATTATTTCCAGAAATGCGAGGATTAAATTTTATTGTAAGAAGAGGACAAAAGTTAGAAAATAGCCATATTGGATTAGGTAGGGTTTTTAGTGATAAAGAATCTCAAAAAATCGTTAAAATAAAAAATCAAATTAAAACTAAAGATATTACAAAACCTATTTATGATGAATACAAATATAATTCGAATATAGTAAAAAGACAAGCTATTGATTTTTATTTTTGGTTAATTAAAGATTTTTTGCATGCAGTTGATAGAAATACTATGATGTTTTCTCTAGAGGCAAGAACTCCTTTTTTAGATTTAGAAGTATATAATGTTGCAGAAAAATTATCTTTAAATTCAAAAGTTAATAGAAATAACACTAAGCCAGCTTTACGAGAAGCAGCCAAAAGTGTAATACCTAATAACGCTTATAACAAGAAAAAGTTAGGTTTTCCTGTACCACTAAGAGAATGGATTAAAGATGATGATGTATATAATAAAATAAAAAAAGCTTTTAATAGTAAAATTTCTTTAAAACTTTTTGATAATAAAAAAATTATAAAATTATTAACTGATCATAAAAATGGAAAAAAAGATAATTATAAAAAAGTTTGGACTATTTATACATTTATAATATGGTATCAAAAATTTTTTGAAGAAAATTAAAACAAATAAATCATTGTTCATTTTTTATAAAGGCGTGTCTAAGATTATTATTTTTAGTCTTTTCTATATAAAAAACTTTTATTTTTATTTTTGGACTAATAAAAAAATATTCTTTATCATCAAAATCAATAAAAGTTGTTTTATTGATTTTTTTTTGGCTCTTTATTTTTTCATAATTTTTATTTTTGTTACTTAATGTTACTTTTCCTATAAAGTATAATTTATTATTTATTTTTTTACCTAAAAGAATAATAATTACATTATCTTTTTTTTCTTTTTTATAACCACCTATATAAAAATAACTAGTTTTATAGTTTTTAATTTTTATCCAGTTTTTTGTTCTTGTATTAGGCTTATATAAACTATTTATTTTTTTAGCTACTATTCCTTCTAATTTTTTTTCCTTAACAAAATTAAATAATTCTATGCCATTTGTTAAAAAATAGTTTATTTTAATAAAATTATCAGTATTTGAAAATTTTTCTAAAATTTTTTTCCTTTTTAGAAGGGGCAAATTAGTTAAATCTTTGTTATTGTAAATTATGTCAAAACAAATAAAAACTACAGGATATTTTTGACTATACATAATTATTTTATTTTTATTTTTTAATCTAAATCGTTGCTGTAATTTAGAAAAAGATGGACGGTTATTAGCAAATAAAACAATTTCACCATCAAATATGCAAGTATTTTTACTAATATTTTTAATAGATAAAAGTTCGGGGAAAATATCATTTAAAATTAAGCCGTTTCTACTTTTTATATAAATATTATTTTTATCAATATAAATTAGTGATCTAAAACCATCAAATTTTATTTCATATAAATAATTATTATTATTAAACGGATTATAAATTTCATCTAATAACATTGGATTAATATTAAAAAAATCCTTATTTTTCATTTAGTCCTCTTAATTTTAATGATTCAGTAAGAGCATCCATTAAATCAGCTACTGATTTTTTCTTTTTTCCTTTATATTCTTTTATTTCTTTACCATTTACTTTTTTTGAAATAGCATCTTTTAAACGTGTTTGATATTCATCTTTATATTCTTCAGGTCTAAATTTATCTGTCATAGCATCAATTAATTTTTGAGCCATTTTTAATTCTTTTTCAGTAAAATCCTTTTTATTTTTTTCTTTTTGCATCTTAATTTCTTCTTCATAATATAAAGTGTTCATAATTATATTTTCATAACCAAATCTTATTACTACATAATAAGCTTTATTTCGCATATATGTTTTACCAATTGCTACTTTTCCACTTTTTCTTAAGGCTTCTTTAAATAAATTAAATGCTTTAAAACTCTTATTAGGGGATAAAGTATAACTTTTATCATAATATACTGGATCTATTTCATTTATGTTTACAAATGCAATAATTTCGATCATTTTATCATTTTCGCTTTTAAGTTTGTTAAAATCTTCTTCTGTAAATGTAATATAATTATCATTAGAATATTCATATCCTTTTTCTATTTCTGTATTTTTAACTTTTACTTTACAGTGAGGACAATATCGAATATATTCTAATTTTTCTTTACATTTTTTGTGAATCATATTAAAAGTTATATCATTATTTTTAATAGCTGTATTCATAACTACTGGAATATTTACAAGGCCAAAAGAAATAGCAGTTTGATAATTCATATAAAATTACCTCCATTTTTAATATGGTTTTATTTAATAATTTTATAAGTTAAAAATTGTTGACAATAATTAAAATATAAAATAATATGTAAAATATATAAAGTTAAGGAGCATAATATGTTAAAAGAAATAATTGACACAGAAGTAAATCCCAATGATAAAGAATATAAAGAAATTGAAAAAAATTATTTTAATAAAGATATAGAAAAAATTATTATAGAAACAGATGGGGAAAGAATAGTTAAAAGTATTAAACATTATATAAATAATAGTTATTATAGTATTGAATTTATCATAATATTAAAAAATGCAACTTATGTTGAAGAAAAAGTTTATTTTAATTCTAAATTACAAAAAAGACATGTAATTACCATGGAAGAATATTTTGATGAATCTATAAAAAATTCTCGAAAACTTTATAAATTTAATAATTATTGACATTATTTCATATTTAATATAAAATAATTTAACTAAAAGAAGAAAGCGTGAAAAATATGAATGAACAGTCAATATCAGAAAAAGAAAAATTGTTGTCAAATATCAATAATAATGAAATATCAGAAAAAGAAGATTTAATTAAACATTTAGAAAATGAAAAAAATAATATATTAGAAATATTAAGTCAATATAAAAATGATAAAAAAAACGATATAATAGTACCCTTATTTTTGTCATTAGCTATTATTTCTACTATAATTGTACTGCTTTGTTCTGAATTCATATTTTATGGTGGAGTTTTAATTATTATTTCTTTAATGAATATTATTTGTCATAAAAAAATTGTTAATTTTATTAAAGGATATGAAGATAATTTGATAGTTTTAGAAAAAAAAATAAATGATGAACAAGAAAAACTTTTCCAAATGAAAAATGTTAAAAGTAAAAATTATGAAAATATAGAAAAGTCTAAGTTAAATTATAATATCGGAAATAATAAAATAAGATTAGAAAAATATTCTAAATTGCCTTTTTTTAAAGAAGATATTTATAAATTTCAACCATTATGTCAAGATGAAAAACGTC
>CANQYB010000013.1 GCA_947627975.1 uncultured Bacilli bacterium
GCATAAAAAATTAACTCAATTATCTTGAATTAATTTTTATATAATTTTTGTTTCACATCATTTACAAATATACAAAAACTATTATTTATTTTTTCTTTTTATTTAATACTTTTGAAACATCACTAAATAAAGAATATGTATTTTCTATTAATGTTTGAGCTTGGTTTAAATTTTTTTGAATTTCTTCATAATTTTCTTTGTAAAAATTAAATTCTATACTTTTAATAATAAATGGCAATAAATATCTATTAATATAATTATATAAATTTGTTTTTGAAAATGGTTTTTTAAAATTATTTTCAATGTCTAGTTGAATTGAACCAATAATTATATCTTCAAAAATAGATAAATTTTCTTTTAAAGAACTTAATATCTTTATTGGTGAGAGTTCAGTAACTACTTCATCATTACTATGATATAATATACCATTGCTAGCTTCATACTCACCATTAAATGGTCTAGCTTTACTTAATGTATAAATTTTTTCATTATAAAAATATGAATCTAACCACTTTACTTTAAAAGAAGTGTCATTTACTTTAACATTAATAGGAATTTTTAATGAAGTTTTTACAAGTTCATTGTGTTTTATTCTTCCTATTATTTCTTCTTGCAATTCTTTAGAAGGAGTATATTGAGGAAATAAACCAATTTCACTTTCAGTAATATCCTTTTTGCTAGCTATTTCTTTTAAAAAATAATTTTTAATTTGAGAATATGATGCAACTAAACGAAGTCCAACATTATTTTCATGGTTATTTTTATCATTAACATCATGGACACCACAAGTTTTATCTTTTATCCAATAATTACCTATTCCATAAGAATTATTTGATATAAATGTACCTTGTAAAGCCGCAAAATCTGTTACAGAAGATTCTTTTCCCCATGCAGATACTATAACTGAATTTTCAATTTGATTGACATTAGGTATTGTCAATTTAAATTTTTGCATAAGAATTTCTCCTTTTTTTACGAATATATTAAATAAAAAAGTAATTTTTGTCAATAAAAAATATTAAATAATTATCATTAAAATTAAAAATTATTTAATATTTCGTAATCAGTTTTTCTTTATTTTAAATTTATAGATATAAATTTAAAATAAATTAAATAATAAAAAATTATTTTAATACTAACTTTTTATTATTCTGTTTAAGATATTCAGATGCATATAACAAATAAGGTCCTAAATAATTATTTAAATAATTATAAATATCTGTATCTTGAAAATCATTTGGATAATTACTCATAACAATCTCATGTCCATCACGAATAAAAGTAGTTATTCTATCAAATTGATTAGCAATTAATATATCTCTAAAAAAAGTTAAATTTTCTTTTTCTGAACTAAACAATCTTATTGGACTCATTTCAGCTATGACTTTATCATTTTCATGATATATAACACCATTTGAAGCTAAATATTGTCCACCAAATGGTTTGGCCTTAAAATATGTATATATTTTTCCATTAAAAAAATATGAATTCAAATATTTAAGTTTAAATGCTCCATTATCATACCATTTTCTTGAATCAACTGGAACAAATAAATCAACTTTTTTAAGTTCATTATGTTTTATTCTTCCTAATATTTCTTTTTGTAATCCTTTTTCTGGTACATATTTTGGAAATAAAGAAAATTCACTTTCGATTATTCCATTTTTTCCTTCTTTTTCATTAAAAGTAAAATCTTTAATGGATGAATATGATAAAGCAGGACGACTTCCAATTTCGCGGTTATACCCATAATGCCATTGATCATAACCCATAGTGTCAACAATATATATCATATTCATATTATTCCAATTATTTCTTATCCAATAATTTCCGGGCCTACTTTTTAAATCTTCACCTTTTGCAACGCTATTACTATATCCATTACGATATGATACAAATGTTCCTTGTAAAGCCGCAAAATCATTTACTGCTGCTTTTTTACCATATGCACAAAAGATTTCTGAATTATTAATTTGTTCTATTGTCGGTATTATCATTTCGATGTTTTTCATATAATTTTCCCTTCTTTAAGTTATTATATTACTATTAATTTAGACAAAATTCAATAAGTTTTTATTTTATAATTTAAAATTATCTAATATTTGGTAAAATTCTTTATCAGTTTTAATTTGACATAGTTTTTGTTTTATTTCTTTGCTTCCTTCAATACCTTTTAAATACCATGGACAAAGTGATCTTATTTCTAAAAGAGCTAATTTTTCATTTTTATCTTTCTTTAATAATTCATAATGATATTTTAACATTTCTATTTTTTCTTGTTCAGATATTTCTTTTGGTATTGTTTTATTTTCTAAGTAAGAAATTGTATCTTTTATTAGCCAAGGATTTCCTAAAATTCCTCGCCCAATCATTACTGCATCACATTTAGTTTCTTTAAGCATATTCTCAGCATCATAAACTGTTTTTATATCCCCATTTCCAATTACAGGAATAGTAACACTTTCTTTAACTTTTTTAATAATATTTAAATTAACTTTACCACTGTATCCTTGAGATCTTGTTCTACCATGAATAGCAATTGCCTTAGCCCCTGCTTTTTCAATTACCTTTGCAACTTCAACAGCATTAATATTTTTTTCATCCCAACCACTTCTTATTTTAACTGTAACAGGAACACAAATACTATCTACCACAGTTTTGACAATTTCATATATTTTATCAGGATTTTTTAAAAGAGCACTACCAGCCTGATTTTTTATAGCAACTTTAGGAACAGGACACCCCATATTTATATCTATAAAAATATTAGAATACAAATTAGTAAGTATTTTGGCTGCTTGAGCTAAAGTTTTTGCATTAGAGCCAAATAATTGAATTGCAACTGGCATTTTTAAATTTTCTATTCCATTTAACATATCGAATGTTTTTTTATTATTTCGAACAATCGCTTCAGCACTTATTAATTCTGTTATAGCATAACCAACACCCATTTCATCACAAATTTTCATAAAAGATGGATTTGATATTCCAGCCATTGGAGCAAGTACAACTTGATTTTTTATTTTAATATTTCCGATTTTAAACATTTTAAAACCTCTTTTCGACTTATATTATCTCAAATAAAAAATAATTTTGGAATATATTTTACCAAAATTATTTTCTCTTTACTTTTTCATTGCCATCAATAATAGGTCCTTCAAAGAATGATTGATATTTTTCAATACTTTTTAAATTCGTTTGAATTTGTTTTATTTCTTTTAATGAAAAATTATCTAAACTATTTATACTTAATAATTCTCTTGCTTTTACTTTATTATATAAATTAGGATTTTCCATATTTTTTTCTATGTTCTCTTTAATTTTTAAGTATATACTATATTTTTCTAATTCTTTATTTTTTTTGGCTGATTCATGGAAAAAAAGTAAACTAGATAATATCATACCAGTTACTAGAGATACACCACCACCATAAAAATAAGTTCCAAAATCTGAATCATCTATTGAAGATAATAAAGATAATCCGAACATAATACAAAATTCGACAGTAGTTAAGTTTATTAATTTCATCTGATAAGCATCAATATCATCTAACGGCATACGTTCATTTCTATATTCAGCTTGGGAAATCATTTCATCTTCAATTTTTTTAATATTTTCATCATTATATGGCAGTTGAATAAATGATTTATCTAAAAATTCAATATATATTTTTTCATTTAAAATTTTATAGTGGGCAATTAATTTACTCAAATCAGCACCATCATATCCAAATTTCATTTTTCTTTCCTCCCCCTTGTTGAATAGCTATTATATATTATTTTAATTTTTATGTCAAGAATTTTTTGATTAATAAAATTTTCTATTTTGAGCTAATTTATTTTTATTAAATATCCAATATATTTACTTCATCACCATTTTTTAATAAAAAAGCATTAGCATCATCAGTATCTAAATGAATTTCAAAATAAGCATTATCAGATACTTTGGCCTTTACTTCAATAATTCCTGGTTTTAAAGAATCTATTTTAACTTTTAATTTATCTTTATCTTTAATATTTAACTTATTAGCCATTTCTTTTGTTAAATGTAAATGACGTTCAGCAATAATTACACCCTTTGGAATTTCTACACTTCCTTTTGGACCAATTAAAGTAATTCCTGGCGTGTTTTTTATATCTCCACTACATCTTGGCGTTGCTTCTATTTTTAATTTAATACATTCAGTTTTTGATATTTCAACCTGATTATAGCTTCTTGCTGGTCCTAAAACTCTCACATTTTCAATTTTTTTATCACCATTTTGAATAGTTACTAAATGATTAGTTGCAAATTCCCCTATTTGATTTAAATCATTTCTCTTTTCCATTTCATTTTGCCCAAATAATAATTTAAAAGTTTCCTTTGTCAAATGAACATGATGAGCAGAAATACCAATACTTACTTTCATAATATCACCTAAAAGAATTTTAACATATTTTTACATTATAAAAAAGAAAAAAACTATTTCTAGTCAGTTAAAACATTAGAATATATTTCGGAAACATCTTCAATGTTATTTAATAAATTCATTAAAAGATTGTAATTTTCTAAATCTTCACTATTTTCTAATTTAATTTTTTCTTTAGCATAATATCCAATTTCATCTATTTCATATTCTTTTATATTTAAATCTTTTTCCAGTTCATCTTTTATACTTGATACAATTGATGGCTTACAAGTTATTATAATAAGATTCTCTTCTTTTTCAATATCATCGACTTCTAAACCATTATTAAGTAAACAATCAAATATTTCTTCTTCGGTAACATTTTTAATACCTAATATAGCTAAATAATCATAATTATATGATACTGAATTTGATACCCCCAATTTATTTTTTGTTTTAGTAAAAGCTTCTCTTACTAGAGCGACTGTTCTATTTAAATTATCAGTTAAACATTTTACCATAAAAGTTGAATTTGCTGGACCAAAACCTTCATATATTACTTCTTTATAATCTTCGCCATTTCCACCTTTTGCTTTTTCAATAGCTCTATCAATTATATCACTGGGAACTTGTAATTTTTTGGCCTTTTCGACTATTCTTTTTAAATTGATATTTAATGCTGGATCTGGATCACCATTTCTAGCTATTTGATATATTTCTTTAGACATATTTGAATACAATTTTGCTTTTTGAGCACCATTTTTTTGTATGCTTGCTTTTCTTACTTCATAAGCTCTTCCCATTTTAATCCTCCTTTAAAATAATTTTAAATATTTTTTTTCAATTAAAATTATTATAGCACTAATTAAAATTCCTGCAACCACATCAGTTAAATAATGAACACCAAGATAGATGCGTGATATTGGAATTAATATTATTAATATAATAATAAAAATTTGTAATATTTTTTTTATATTATTATTTGCAATATATTTTTTTATTAAAAATAATAATGTTACATAAAATGTAAAAGAAACCATTGCATGTCCAGATGGAAAAGAATAACCTTTTTCTTCTACAATCATAAAATTAATTGGTCTAATTCTTGTAAATATTATTTTTATTAATAAATTCATTAATAAAACAAAAAATGAATTAAAGATTAAGATAAAAAAATCTTTTTTATTTTTAAGTAAAAAAATACTTAAAACAATAATTGTGGCTATAAAATACCATCTGCCAAATTCAGAAATTAAAATCATAAACTTAGTTAAAAAATTATTTCTTATTTTAGCAAAATTTAGTAAGATATAATTATCAAAGTCATATGTAAAATTTGTAAAAATACAAATTGTTAAAATGATTAATATTATATTTAAAATAATTAGTAAATAATTTTTATTAAAAAATTTAATTACTTTTTGCAAATTATTTCTCCTTTACAAATAAACTTGAAGTTGCTCTTGCAATCTTTCTTTTTGTTTTCTTTAAATATTTATTTTTTATTTTTAAATAAATAGTACTTAAACTATCATTTTGAAAATGAAGTATATTTTCTAATATATCACTATCTTTAATAAAAAATGAATTAACCTTTTTTTTATTTATAATTTTTCCTTTAATCATATCCAAATTTATTCCATATATTTTATATATGTGATTTTTTAATTCTAAAAAAGTTGTTTGACAAGATTTTCCTCCACTTAAATTATATATTTTTTTATTTAAAATTTTTAATTTATCTATTGATTTAGTAAAAGCATATGCTAAATCATTTAAGGAAATAACTTCAATATTTGAATTTGGATTTAAATAATACATTAAATTTGAAACATTATCACCTAAAACTAATGGTATTCTAAATATAGTATAGTTTTTTAAAGTTTCTTTAATTTTATTTTCCATTTTATACAAAGATTTGGTATAATTACAACTAAAATTAGCAGAAACTTTTGATTTAATCGTTACCTCACTTAGTTTTTCATCATATAAAGATGTAGTTGATGGATAAATTAAATGACACAATGGATTATATTTATCAATTGCATTTATAATATTAGTAGTACCATCTATATTTATAATATCATTCAAATTATTTTTATATTCACTTAATGGTGGCATTATTCCTGCTAAATGAATAACAACATCTTGATTTCTAATTAAAAATTTGATTAATTCAAAATCATTAATATCACCAAAAACAATATTTAATCTATTTTCATATTTTTTAAAGTATTTTATATTATTTTTATTTTTTAAATCGAGAATTGTTATATCATATTTACTTTCAGATAAAAGATAAGAAATTACTTGTTTACCAATTTGTCCTCCAGCACCAGTTATTAATATTTTTTTCATTTTTTTCACCTAACCAATCAAAATATTTAAAAAAATTAATATACATCCTAAAGTCATGCCATATAAGCTAGTTTTTTTATCATTATTATTTAATATTTCTTTTAAAAATTCAAAAATTATTAAATATAGAGTCATACCTATAGTTAAGGAAATTAACAATCCCATTATATATGTTTCTAAAATAATATTAAATAAAAATACTAAAAAACCACCTATAATTGTTGATAAAATTAATAAAATTAATAAAAATTTAACTCTTTTGGTTTGTTTATTTTGAGAAGAAATTCCCACTTGAATTCCAATTGGTATATTATGAAATCCAACACTTAAAGCCATTATTAACCCAGAAAATAAAGAAGTGTAAGTAATTATATAAATTGACATACCTTCTATTAAATTATGAATTATTACACCGAGTGAAGTTAAAAAAGAAATATGAAATATATGACTATTATGTTCTTTAATATTTTTTTCATTTTTTTTGTGTATATGATTATGACTTGGAATCATTTTATCAATTAAAAATAAACTTAAAAATCCTAATATTATAAATATAATACTTAAAAAAATACCTAAATTTAATCCTTTTAAACAGTTTTTAATTTCTGGTATTAAATCAAATATTATAATTCCTAAAAATGTAATTATCGAAAGTCCAATAGCAAATGAATATAATTTATTCTTATTTTTAATTTTTAAAGAAATTAAAGCACCAATTAAAAAGAAAAGACTAGCAAACAAAGTCATTAATAATCCTAGCATTTTTTATCCTCCTTAAGTTGTATAATAAACTGAAACAGCTACTTTTCCCGATAATTTACCACTAGCTAAACTATTTTGATTTGTACTATCTTGAGATAACCAAAGTCTTAATTGAATATTTCTCGTAGTGTTTTTAGTTAAAGTTAAATTACTTTTTAAAGTTTTAGTTACAGTACCATTTTGATATGTTCCATTGCTGCAAGAGGTACAATTGGTAAAATCCCCACTACCTAAATTTTCACTGGTATTAAGATCAATTAATTCCCATTTTAAATACTTTGATTGTAAATTACTACTTACATATAAATTTTTTAAATAAACATCAAATTTTGCACTGGAAATATCTTTTAAGGTTATATTAAAAGTTGTTTTTGCTTTAGAATCATCATCAGTATCATTTATAAGTTCAGCGTTAACTAAGTTAATATTATCTGTTTTTGTAAATTCAACATTAAAATTTGATTTAGCTACTGCCTTATTTGATTTACCAGTTCCTGTTATTTTAACAGACAAAAAAGCATATGAACTGTATATTAAAAAACTTACCACAATTATTATTGCTAAAATTAAACCTGATAATTTGACAGCAAAATCATTTTTCATTTAATATCCTCATTTCTATTACAATTTTACAATAATAATTCTAATTTTTCAATAAATTAAAAAAGTGGTGTCCTACTTTCTGGTTGAACGTCTTCTATATTAGAAAAAATATTTTTTAAGTACAATGGATATGCTGCCGCACCAATCATAGCAGCATTATCTGTACAATATATAAAGTCTGGCATTGATAAATTTACATTGTATTTATCACAAAGTAAAATTAATTTTTCTCTTAGAAATTTATTAGCCGAAACCCCTCCAGCAATAATAAAGTTATTAATTTTTAAATCATTTATAGCTTTTTCACACTTATTTATAATTGAGGTAATTGCTGCAGTTTGAAAACTACAGGCTAAATCTTTTTTATTTATTTTTTTATTTTGCATTTTACATTTATTCACCTCATTTATTACACTACTTTTAAGTCCACTAAAAGAAAAGTTATAGCTATCATCTTGCATAGGAATAGGCAAATTATATGAATTTTTACCTTGTAAAGCTAATCTTTCAATATTAGGCCCACCAGGATATTTTTCTTTTAATACTCTAGCTACTTTATCATAAGCTTCACCAATTGCATCATCTAAAGTACTACCTAGAACTTTAAAATCATAATTATCTTTCATTAATACAAGATCTGTATGTCCACCACTTACAACTAAAGCAAGTGTTGGAAAAATAATTTTATTAGTTAAATTATTTGCATAAATATGACCAGCAATATGATTAACTTTAATTAATGGTTTATTATAAATTAATGATAAAGTTTTAGCACATTCAATACCTACCATTAAACTTCCAATTAAACCTGGTGCATAAGTTACAGCAATAGCATCCATATCGCTAACAGCCATATTTGCTTTATTTAAAACATCCTCTAATACTAAAGTGATTTTTTCTGTATGCATACGAGATGCAATCTCTGGTACAACCCCACCATACAATTTATGTGTATCAATTTGAGTATAAATACTTAATGCAATTACATCGTTTCCATTTTTTACAACAGCCATACTTGTTTCGTCACATGAAGTTTCAATTGCTAAAATATAAATGTCTTTTTTATTCATTAGAAAACTTCCTTCCCATCAAATAAGCATCTTGATCTTTATAGTAATTATTTCTTACATGGATAATTTCAAATCCAAATTTTTTATATAAGTTAATAGCTGCTTCATTATCAGTTCTAACTTCCAAAGAAAATAATTTATCTTCATTAAATTCACTGAACATATAATCAAGTAAATTACTAGCAATTTTTTCTCTTCTATAATTTATATTTACACATATATTTACAATATCAATTACCTCGTATAGCACAGTAATATGTAAAAAACCTAATACTTTATTATTTTTTTCATAAACATAAACTTTTGAAAAATCCTCTTGTAATATTTTTTCCATGTCAAATAATTTAGTAAATTTAGAATTTAATAAACTACCTAAATAATTAATTTCTTTAATATCATCTAATACTGCTTCTCTTACCATATAACCTCATACATTTATTTTTTTTATATATATTGGCTTTATATTATGAATGTTAACTATTCTCACTTTCATAATTTTATCATAAACTTTTTCAATATCAACATTTTCTTTTTCTTCATAAAAAATATTACTTTTTTTAACTTCTTCTATATTTTCATTTTTTATATATTTGTATTCCCCAATTTTTTTTCTCGTTTTAGAAAATTTTCCTATATAATATCCTTTGTTATCTTTAACAGAAGTAATTATTTTAGAATCATCATTTATTGAAAAAGCTTGTAATAATAAATAATCTATTTGATAAACTTTTAGATTTTTACAAAAACCAAATGTTTTGGCAATTGTAATACCAATTCTTATTCCAGTAAAACTCCCAGGTCCATTAACAACAATAATTTTTTGTATATCATTTGGAGAAATATTTAAATTTTCCATTAATTCTTTAATTTTAAAAACTGTTAATTTACTATGAGAATTTTGACAACTAATACATAAAGATTTAATATTTTTTTTTGCTTTTAAAATTGTTAAATTTAAATATTTACTATGAGTGTCAATATATAAATCATACATAATATTTCAGCCCTTTTCACATATTAATTATAACACTAAAAAAGCATTAGAAAAAGTCTCTAATGTTCTTTTTTATAAGATAATTTTATAATTTTATAAATATAGTTTATATTTTCATCATTAGTTTCTAATAAATTAAGCAATTTATTATATATTTCTTTTATATTATCACAAATAATATCACTTAATTCATAATATAAGTATTTTAATTTTTCTAAATTATTACTATTATATAAATTTTCTATTTCCTTTAATACTATTTTCTTTTCTTGTTCATCTTTTCGAAGATTTAAATGATATTTATATGTTTTATTACTTTTTTCATAGTTAATATTTTCTATTTCCATATTTAAAGATAATTCACATATTGTAAGATCATTATTTAAATCTAATTTTGATTTAAATAATGATTCTCCTGTATCTTTAAATTCAATTGCTAGTGTATTTTTAGTATCTGTAAATACAGCTAAATAATTTACTTTTTCTTTACAAACACATTTATTAAATATTTTTTTTAAAAATTTATCTTCAATTTTAATATTATATAAATAAAAATCTTTTAGTACTTTTGTTTTTACTCGAAATATAGGAATTTTTTGAACTATTAAAATTTCATTATTTTCCCACTCATAAAATTCATAAAGATAATCATTTAAATTTAAAGGTAAATTATAATAAAAATTCAAAATTAATCTCTTCCTTTCTCTAAGCTAAAATAAATTAAAAAAATACCAATAAAAAGCAAATATGTTTCAAAATGAGTAAATAAATATTTGAAAAAATATCCATAAGAAAAACCTGAGTTTAATATTGATGTAAACAATAATATATTAAAAATACTAACGCTTGAAATTATTATTCCCAACAATGTCATATATATTCTCATATTTAACTCCTATTAATATATTTTATTTCTTAAATTACTATTTTATTTATATAATTTATTAGGAGTGATAATTTTGATTTTTAAATACATTTTTTTAAGTATAATTATTTCTATAAGTGAAATTTTACCAATATCTAAATTAGGACATTTTTATATTTTTAATAATACTTTTAATACAAATATATTTAATGATTTAACCATAGTTAAATTAAGTAATTTATCATTAATAATTTGCATTATTTTAATTTTTAAAAAAGATATTTTAAAATTATTAAAAAAAAATAATTTAAAATATTTAAAACAAAGCTTAATTTTATTAATATTTCCCTCAATTAGCTTTATATTATTTAATAATTTTCAATTTAATATAAAAATTGTAGGTATATTTTTTGTTTTTATGATTTTATTATTAATATTTTCTTCAAATAAAAAAGGACCTAGACAAATTAAAAGTATAACAAAAAAAGAATTAATAATATTATCTTTATTAAGCTCATTATATGTATTTCCAGGCATTTCTAAAATTGGTATAATTTTTTCTTTTTTAAAATTTAGAAAATTTGATAATAAAAATATCTTTAAATATTCATTAATTTTAAGTTTGCCAATAAACATTATAACCGTTATTTTAAGTATAATTATTGATTTTAAAAAAATACAGTATAATATTGTATCTTATATTTTTGTATTAATTATAACTTTTTTTATAACATATTATTTAATAAAATTTAAAAATATAAAAATCAATAACTTAAAAAAAATAGTTATCTATTTAACTATTATTACAATTATAACATTATTTTTGATTTAAGACTTACTTAATGTTGCATAATAAATATGACGACCATTAACATTAGTAATCTTTACTTCTATTTTAGTATTATTATTTATTTTATTTTTTCCAGTTGGATCATCAGTATTATCTATATAACCTTTTTCTTTTAATAATTTTAATGTAACATAAGTTTTATTATTAATTACTTTAAAATAATTTAAATCATTATTATAATATTCTTCTTTATAATCTTGTAGATACAATTTGGCAGCCGACTCTAAAGAATTTATTTTTGACTCATAGGTTTTTTCTTTTTGATTTTTTACAACGCCAATAATACTTGGGATTGCAATTGATGATAATATTCCAAGCAAAACTATTACTGCTAAAAGTTCGATTAATGTAAAACCTTTTTTATCCATAAACTCACCTATTTTCAAATTTAGTATATTATAAAATTTATTCTACATCAAGATTTATTTATTTTTTTAAAGTTGTTTTAAGTTAATATTTATAGTATAATTAACATTAGAAGAATAAAAGGAGCTATTGCAAATGTTAAAAGAATTTGATTATGAAAATTTACCTGTAGTTGACATTGTAAATGAGATAATTAAAGATGCAGTTTTAAAGCAAGCAAGTGACATTCATTTTGATCCATCTGAAGATGTTTTAAATGTAAGAATACGAATTGATGGTCAATTAGTTAACTATGCAATAATTCCAGAAAATGTTAAAAAAAATTTAATTACCCGTATAAAAATTATAAGCAGTATGAATATTACAGAAAGTAGGCTTCCACAAGATGGAGCAATAAAAATGAATATTGGAGAAAAAGAAATTGATATGCGTGTTTCTTCTCTTCCTTGTTTATTTGGAGAAAAAATTGTTATTCGTATTTTAGATTATTCTATGAGTAATGAAGGACTAGATTCAATTGGCTTATTAAAAAATAACTTTGATAAAGTTAATAAAATGATTCAAGTTCCCAATGGCATTATATTAGTTACTGGAGCTACTGGTACAGGAAAATCAACAACTGTTTATTCTATTTTGCAAAAATTAAATACTCCTGATCGTAATATAATTACTGTTGAAGATCCAGTTGAAATGAATATAGACGGAGTTAATCAAGTTCAAGTCATTTCTGATATTGGTCTTACATTTTCAAATGTTTTAAGAAGTATATTACGTCAAGATCCCGATATTATTATGATTGGAGAAATTCGTGATGATGAAACTGCAAGAATTGCTGTCAGAGCATCAATTACAGGACATTTAGTACTTTCAACTATCCATACTAATAATTCTTTAAATACTATTGAAAGATTATTAGATATGGATGTCGAAAGATATTTATTAGGTTCTGCTTTAACTGGCATTATTTCTCAAAGACTTGCAAGAAAATTATGTCCAAAATGTCGAAAAACTACCAAAGCTACAGAATATGAAAAAGCAGTATTTAAAAATATTTTAAATTTAGATATTAATGAATTATATTCTCCAGTTGGTTGTGATGAATGCATTGATGGATACAAAGGTAGAATTGCCATCCATGAAGTTTTACTTATTAACCAAGAAATAAGAGATGCTATTACTAATAATATAAAAAAAGAAGATTTAAGAAAAATTGTTTATAAGACATCAGGTGTTGAAACTTTACTACAAGATGGTTTAAAAAAAGTAATTGATGGAACAACTTCATTTGATGAGATTATAAGATTAATTGATATTGATAATGATTATATTATGGATGAACATGAAAATAATTTAAAAGATATTATTTTAGGTAAAAAAACTAAAATAAATAAAAAAGAAGAATCTAGTATTGAGATTCTTTAAAAAGTATTTAATATATTTAATATAATATCTTTGAAAATAAAAGATATATAAAATGCAACAGATAAAAATGGACCATAAGGAATCTGTTGTTCTTTTTTGGCCTTAGTAAATAAAGCATAAACTAAAGCTAATAAAGAGGCAAAAATTAATGCTATTAATGCAACTCTTGGAGTTAAAATGAGTCCCATTACAAATCCTAATTTAATATCTCCTCCTCCTAAAGATTCTTTTTTAAAAAATAAATCTCCTAATAATTTAATTAAAAACAAAATTGTAAACATAGTTATACCAAAACAACATGATAAAACAACTGTTTTAAAATCTTTATAAATAAATTCTAAAATTATATATAAAATGGAAGATATTATAAGAGGACTATCTAAAATTATATTATATTTAAAATCACTTACAAATATAATAACTAACAAAGATGAAATTACTAAACATGTAAAAAATTCAAAACTAAATCCAAAAATAATATAACTTATTAAAAATAAAAAACTACAACTTAATTCCATTAAAAAATACATAACAGGAATTTTACTTTTACAATTTCTACATTTACCTCTTAAAAAAATATAAGAAAAAATGGGAAAAAGCTCATACCATTTTAATTTTTTTAAACAATTTGGACAATGACTAGCTGGTTTAATAATGCTTTTTTTATTGGGAATTCTTTCTCCAACTAATGTATAAAATGATCCAAAAATTGACCCCACTATAAAAATAAATAAATATATCATATTTTACCTACCTTAATTAACTAATACTATTGTATAAATCAAACATTGGAATAATAACTGCTAAAATTATAGTACCGACAATTATAGCTAAACTAACTATCATAATTGGTTCAATAAATGCTTTTAAATTATTAACTAAATTACGATGTTGCTCTTGATAATATTTACTAACTGTTCCTAGCATTTCTGGTAATTCCCCAGTTGATTCACCAGTCACTATCATATAGTATGCAACATCAGGAATAGCCCACTGATCTTTAAACGCTTCTGATATTTTTTCCCCCTTTGTAATATTAGAAATTGTATTAAACATTATATTCTTATAAATTTCATTTTTTGTTACTTTAGTTAATATACCTATACTTTCTGTAATCAAAACATTATTTTTTAATAGTGATGAAAATGTTTTTGTAAAAATAGTTATTTCATTATAAATTATAATTTTACCTATAATAGGCATTTTCATCAATGTTTTTTGAATAATTGTTCTAAAACTTTTTATTTTTTTATATAAAAATATAATTATTGAAATAAGCAAAATTAATCCCAGTAAAATAAAAGAGATATTATTTTTTAAAAAAACTGATATATTAACTATTGCTAGAGTAAATCCATGAATTTGAATTCCTGCTTGATCATAAACATTAATAAATTGGGGAATTACATAAAGCAATATAAAAACTATTACAGCAAAAGAAAATATTGTTATTATTAATGGATAAGTCATTGCACTAATCATTTGTTTTCGAGTTGTTTCTATTTCTGTATAGTAATTTGCCATATCATCTAATGTTTCCTCAAGCTCACCTGTTGCCTCAGCTGCTTTTAACATATTTATAAGTAAAGATGGAAAAACATTACCTTGTTTTTCTAAAGAAGAAGAAAAAGTTTCTCCTAAAGTTAACTGATAAACAACATTTTCAAAAATTCTTTTTTTTCCTCGATTGTTCATTTGTTTAGATAATATTCTCATTGATTCAGTTAAAGGAATACCAGCTTTTATATATGTAGCCAATTGAGTTAACCAAAAAATTAAATCTTTATTTTTCATTTTTATTCCAAATGTATTCGATTGACCATATAAAAAATCAATCCATTTTGAAGATTTAATTTGATAAACAGTATATCCTTCATTTATTAAAAATGAATTAACATCAAGTTTTGAATAACCTAAAAATGTTCCTTTAACAAATTTTCCCTCAGGACTTTTAGCAATATACCTATAAGTTATCTTTTTATTTTCTCTTTTAATATCTTTAGAAAGTTCAACTAATAATGACTTTCTATCTTCTATTAATTTTTTGGATGCTTCTTTTTTATTTGTTTTTTTATTTTCTTTATTTATTTTCTTTTTCTCAGCTCTAATATCAATTTTTTTAGAATTTTTTACTTTATCTACTTTAGTAACTGGCAATAAAGAATTATTTTTAGAAATATCTTTTATTTTTAAACTATTATTTTTTATTGAAAAAGATGATTTTACTTTCTTTAATTTATTTTCTTTCTTTTTATATTTAAATGGTTTTATAAAAATAAAATAAAAACCGTCATAGACATATTTAAAAAAAGTTTTTAAAAATATAAAATCATATTTTAATACCAACCAAATATAATTAAAAATCATGGTAAATGTCTTAACTATACCAAGTGATACCCACTTAAAAAATAAAATAATTGCTTTAAAGAAAGAAAGTATTCCAAGAGTAATCCATCTAAAGGGATTAACTAAAGCTTTTAGCATACTCATACCTCCTATTCTTTTATATAATAAATTATATCATGTTAAAATATAAAAGTAAAATATATAAAATGTAATTTTTATAGTAAACATTATTAAAATATATCATAAAATTATATAGGTGATTCATTATGTTTCCAAGATTAACTTCTTCTTTTTCTTTAGGCAGAATTTTAAGTGGTATTTCTAAAACATTAAATATTGCTAATAAAGCAATTCCCATATATCAACAATTAAAACCAGTTATAAGCAATGTTCCATCTTTAGTAAAAACAGTAAAAAGTATAACTTCTAATGATACTAAAAAAAATAATAAAAATACATTATTAAAAAATAATCTAAAAAGTGAAACTAATAATAAAAAAATTGTTAAAAATAATTTTAACAATCCTGTATTTTTTCATTAAACGTTTAATAAAAATAAATAAAAACCAATAAATCTATCTATTTTGCCACTTTTAATTTCATAATCTAAATTTGCTAAGCTATCTATTTTATCTTTTAATTCTTCACAACTGTAGTTAAAACTATTTTGTAAAGCGTGCCAAATAGCATTTGGATTTTCTTTTAAAATCTTACCTATTTCAATATTACTTTTTCCATTTTTATTTAAAACTTTAGTTTGCAACATTAATCTATATTGTCTTTCAAGTACTACTAAAAGAACTATTGGTTCCACTTTTAATTTTCTTAAATCTTCAAAAATAGAAAATGAATTTTTAATATTTTTATTTATTACGGCATTTGTAAAATTAAAAATATTATCATCATAATTTTTAGCAACTAAATTTATTATATCATCATCTGTAATATTTTTATCATCCATTTTATATAGCAAAATTTTTTTGATTTCTTGATAAATAATATCATAATTTCCTAAAGAATTTTTTACAATATACTTAATACCAAATGAAGATATATTATAACCCTTTTCCTTAAATTCATCAGATACTTTTTTTATTAAGTTTTCCTCGCTTAAATCTTCATTTATTATAACTTTACCATTTTTTTTAAAATATTTAACTATTTTTTTTCTTTCATCTAATGGTTTATTTGTTACAAAAATGAGAGTAGATAAATCATTATAATTATCTAAATAATTTAAAAGTAATTGAATTTTTTTTTCATCTGTTTTTCCACTATTAAATATATTACTATTTTTAACAATTATAAATTTTTGATCATTAAAAAGAGAAAATGTTGCTGCCTCTTCAATAACATTTTCTAAATCATCTACATCAAGGTTGTAATTTACAATATTTAATCCATTTTTTACAATACCATTAATGCATTCATTATTTATAACATTACTGCTTCCATATATTAAGTATGCATTCATTTATAAAACACCCAAAACAATTATAACAATTATATATAAAAAAAGAAATAAAATTACATTTATTTTACTTCTCTATGTAAACGTTTTTTAAATATACTGTAAAGTATTAAGAATACAAGACCAATTATTAAAATTATTAAACTGCTATATATAAAATTAATTTTTACTTTATTAAACACGTTAAGTATAGTTTGAATTATATCTTTATTATTTACCATTTTTATTACATTGAATATATAATTAATAAAAATTGAACCCAAAAGTATTATAATACCTGATATTATAAAAGACACACCTAAAGGTAAAAAGCTTTTAATAATATTCCATTTTTGAATCATAATTATTAAAAAAATCAAAATAAATATCAAAATAACTAAATATAATTTTATTTCTGATGAAAATAAAAAGCGAATTAGCTTAATATTATCATTAGTTTTTTTATCTTCTAAATTAACTATATATTTTTCAATAGCATTATTTATGTTTGATGATACATCTTTTGAATATGTTGAAATTTTATTTTTATCAGCATCAGTTAATTTAATATTTAATTTTTTTTCTATTTCATCATAATCAATAGCATTTTCCACTTCTTCTGATGTTATATATGGTATTTCTTTCCCATAAATTGCATAATCAACTAATTTGCCAATTGATTCATTTATAACTTCATTAACTTTAGGACTTTCTAAAATGGTATCAATATATCTTTTAGGAAGATCATTATTATTTGTATAATTAGAAATATATTTTTCTATTGTTAAATCTTCATCAATAGGAATTTTCATTATATTTATTGTCGATGCAATATTTTTAACATTTTCTTTATTTACAACTTTTTTGAAATTAAATATTAAAACAGTAAAACACAAACACATTATTAATAGTATTGATAATAAAAAACAAAAAGTATTTTTAAAAATTTTTTTCATAGCATTCCTTCCTATAATTATTTTATCATAAAATTAATTACTTCTCAAATTATTAATCATTTACAATTCAATTTTTTTAAAATTGTAATTGTTTCTATATGATATGTATATGAAAATGAATCTATAAAATTTAATTCTTCAATTACATATTTTTTATTTAAATCTTTTAAATCTCTTACTAAAGTTATTGGGTTACAAGAAACATAAATAATTTTTGCAAAATTATTATTTAAAATATAATTTCTCATTTTTTTAGTTAATCCATTTCTTGGAGGATCAATTATCAAAGTATCAAAATTTTCATTTAATTTATTTACAATATCAGTCGTATTACCTTGAAAAAATTCCACATTATTAATTTTATTTATTTTTTTATTTTTTATGGCATTTTCAATAGAAGAAAAAGATAACTCAATTCCATAAACTATTTTAGCTTTTAAAGATGCATTTAACGTAAAAGTTCCTACTCCACAATATAAATCTAATACTTTTTCATTTTGGGAAATATTATCTATTATTATTTTTTGCATTATTTCATTTGTAAATTTATTAACTTGAAAAAATGATTTATAAGAAACTTTAAATATCAAATTATTTAAAATCTCATAAAAAAAATCTTGTCCATAAATTAATTTATCATTTAAAATTATACCAACTAATTTTACATCTTTTTTAAAATAATTAAAATCAATTTTTATTTTGTCAAGTGTATTAATTATTATAATTATTTCCTCATTATAATTACAACGTATTATAACATTACCATTTTTAATATTTAATAATTTTATTTTTTCTATGCAATTATTTATTGATTTTTTAGTAATTATACATTTGGATATATCTATTATTTCGTGACTTCTATTCTTATAATAACCAATTTTATTTTCCGTAATTTTTAATTCTATTTTATTACGATAATAATAAGGATTATCATTTTTGTATATTTTTATATCGGTAAATTTAATTTTATTTATTTTTAATAAATTAACAAAATTATTATATTTCAAATTTATTGATTCATCATACTTAACATGTTGTAAAAAACATCCTCCACATTCCTTAAAATATGGACATTGCTCTTTTACTCTTAAAGGTGACTTTTTGATAATTTTATCACATTCAGCAATATTATATTTATTAAAATTTTTAATATTTTTTAAAAAAATTATTTCTTTTGGTAAAGTATTTTTAACAAAAGTAATTTTATTGTCTAAATATGTTATTCCCTCCATTTGTTGATTTAAGTCTTTAATTTCATAATTCAATTTTTATCACACCTTTTTTAATTATTTTATCATACAATTTATTAAATTTTAAAAAAATTCATATTTTCATTGCAATTAACATATATTTTTGATAAAATCTAATATGTAAATGAAGGAGGAGAAGATTTTGGCAAATATTAAAAGTGCAAAAAAGGATGTAAAAAGAACAATTAAAAAAACTCCTAAGAATCATGAATACAGAGCTACTGTTAAAAATTCAATTAAAAATTGTGAAAAAGCTATTTTAGCAAATGATAAAGATTTAGCTGAAAAAAATTACAATAAAGTTCAAAAAAATATTGATAATGCTACATCTAAAGGTTTAATGAAAAAAAATACAGCTAATCGTCAAAAATCAAGATTAAGTCAAAAAATAAAAGCTATGCAAAAATAAATTGTATTGCTTCTTTTTTTTTGCTAAAATTAATATGGTGATAGTATGAAAAGATTTATTTTACCAACAATTCTTATTATTATTTTATTTATAGTATATTTAAATATAGATTTTTTAACTAATACTTTTGCCGATATTTTAGAAAGTAAACCTAAAATTGTTATAAATCCAGCAAATAATTATGCTAAAAATTATAAATTTAATTATGTAGAACCAACCAATGAATTTACACCATATTCTTATCAGGAATTAATTAATATTATTTATACAGTTTTAAATAATGGTTGGGATAATTTTACCTTTTATTGTCCCGATGAATATAAAACATGTATTAATGATTTAAAAAACATATCGGAAAATGAAGTTTTATTAACTCATATTAATAATTATGTTCATCCTTATAATAGTTTTAAAAATATTAAAACAACTTATGATAATGAAGGTGAAGTTAATCTAAAAATTACTAAACTTTATTCTAAAGAAGAAATTAAAAAGATAAATCAAAAAGTAGAAAATATCATAAATGAAAATATAAATTCTTCAATGAATGATGAAGAAAAAATTAAAATTATTCATGATTATATTATTAATAATACTAAATACGATTCTTTAAAAAATGATACAGGAGAAAGTGAATACAAATCAAATACAGCGTATGGAGCTTTAATAGAACATTATGCAGTCTGTGGCGGATATTCTGATGCTATGGAAATATTTTTGAATAAATTTAATATTAAAAATTTCAAAATAGCTAGTCAAACTCATGTTTGGAATGCTGTTTATTTAAATAATAAATGGTTACACTTAGATTTAACATGGGACGATCCAGTAGCTAGTGATGGAAATGATTATTTACTTCACTCTTTCTTTTTAATTGATACTACAAATTTAAAAAAACAAGATACAACCAATCATGAATTTGATACAAATGTTTATTCGGAAATAAAATAAATTGATAAAAAAAGTAAAACATATTTTTAAATTATTGTTTTACTTTTTATATACTCTATAACAGTTTTTATAGTTTTATTAAAATCATTAAAATCGACTTCAAACCATTTTACTGGTAATTGATTATTAAAAAAAGTATATTGCCTTTTAGCATAATGTCTAGTATTTTTTTTAATTAATTCAATTGCTTCATTTAAAGATATTTCATTATTAAAATATTTATACAATTCTTTATATCCTATACCTGTATTTAATGATTTAGTAAAAATTTTATTGTCATAAAAATTTTTCACTTCATCTATTAAACCATCTTCTATCATTTTATCTACTCTCTTATTAATTATATTATATAAGTTTTTTCTATCAGTTGTAAGGCCAATAAAATAAACATTATTATATAAGATATTATTACCTAATTTTGTTGTTTCTTTCTTACTTAAATACCTTTCTAACCTTCTTCTATTATTGATATGTATATTCATATTATTATTTTTTTTTAAAGCCATTTGATATAATTCTTCATTTGTAAATGATGAAAAATCAATTTTAGTTTTTTCTTCTTCAAATTGATAATCAAAAAGTCCTGCTTTGATATATAAGCCACTTCCACCAACTAAAAATATATTTTTATCTTTATATTTTTTTATAATTTTACGTAAATCTTGTTGGTAATCATAAACTGTATAATTTTTTGAAACATCACATATATTAAAAAGAAAATGAGGAATATTTTCTTTTTCTTCTTCTTTTATTTTAGCTGTACCAATGTTTAAGTCTTTATATACTTGCATGGCATCAGCATTTATAACAATACCATTATACTTTTTGGCAAGTTCAATTGAAAGTTTAGTTTTCCCAACTCCAGTTGGTCCACAAATAACTACTATCATTTAATCCATTACCCTTTTAAACATTTTTTCAAGTTCATACTTAGTAAATGTAATAATAGTTGGTCTTCCATGGGGACAATTATAAGGGTTATCACATGTTACAAGTTCTGTAAGTAAACTTTCCATTTCTTCAATTGTTAAATTGGTATTTGCTTTTATACTCATTTTACAAGCTAAAGTTTTAGAAACTTTTTCATTAAATGCTTCACTACTAAAATCTTGATTTTTAATTTGAATAATATCAATAATTTTTCTTATACTCTCCTCTTCATAACCACTTTTTAGCCAAATTGGATGTGATTTAATAGCAATTGTATTTATACCAAAATCAGAAACTTCAAATCCCATATCTTCCAAAATATTAATATTTTCTTTAATTCGTAAAAACTCTGATGGAGAAAGTTCAATTGTAATTGGAATTAATAAATTTATTTTTCCTTTAACTTTTGATTTAAGTGATTTTTTATATTTTTCATAATTTATTCTTTCTTGAGCTGCATGTTGATCTATTAAAAATATACCATCATCATTTTGAGCAACTATATATGTTCCTAAGCATAAACCAACTGGATATAATTCTAATTTTTTAATAGTTTCATTATGAGTATGTTCTTTTACTTCTTCAAAATTTTGATTTTTTGAAAAATTAAATTCCTCTTGATTTTCTTTAACTAAATTTATATCTGTAGGTAAAATATTTTGTTGTTTAATTTCAACAGAATTAAATTCTTCATGATTTTCTTTATTTTCAAAATGTTGATTATTTACATCAAAAATTTTTTTATTTTCCATTTTAGGAATTAATAAATTTTGATATAAAGCTTTTTTTATTAAAGTTATTAATAATTCTTTTAAACTATTAATTTTACTAAATTTTATATCTTGTTTAGTAGGATGAATATTAACATCAATTAATGTAGGATCAGTATTTATATTTATAACTACAATTGGAAATTTTCCCTCTGGTTTATATGTATAATAAGCATCATCAATCATTTTATTTATTTCCAGATTTTTTATTATTCTTCCATTAATTATCGTATGCATAAAGTTTTTATTACTTCTTAAAATTTCTGGTTTGCAAATATAACCGTATATTTCATAATCATCATTTTCGCCAGCAATTTTTATCATGTTAGATGATATTTCTTTATTATATATTTCATAAATAGTATTTAATAAATTTCCACTACCTGATGTAAAAAGAATTCTCTTTTGATTATTTGTTAAAACAAAGGATATATTGGGATAAGAAAGAGCAAATTTTTCCATTAAATTAGATATATTTGCTAATTCACTAGATTCACTTTTTAAATATTTTAAACGAGCTGGTGTATTAAAAAATAAATCATTAACTTTAAAAATTGTTCCTTTTCTAGCTTCACAACTTTCACTTTTTATTATTTTGCCAGCTGATACTTCTATTTTAGTACCTATATCTTTTTCACAAGTTTTTAATTCTATATTTGATACAGCTGCTATTGAAGGTAATGCTTCACCTCTAAATCCTAAAGTATTAATAAAATATAAATCATTATCATTTTTAATTTTACTTGTGGCATGTCTTAAAAAACAAATTTCTGCATCTTCTTTTGCCATACCTACACCATTGTCAGTAACTTTTATTTCTTTTATTCCAGCATTTACTAAGTCAACAATTATTTTATTAGATTTAGCATCTATACTATTTTCAACTAATTCTTTTACAACTGATGAACATTTTTCGATTACTTCCCCAGCGGCAATTTTATTAGCTAAAATTTCATCCATAACATGTATTTTATTCATTAAAAATCACCTCTAAAAATTGAAGGTCTTATTTCAAAATTTTCCAAATTGCATTTAATGATGCAACTTTTTTTTATATTTATAAAACCTATTCCATAAATTACGATATCACTATTTTTATTAATTTTAAATTCTTTATCTTTACTATCTTTAAAACTTTTTAAAATTTTTAATTCATTACTAATATATAAAGTAAAGCTATTAGTAGAATTTGTCCATATATTAAAATAATTTTCAATATTTAAATTAAAATCTTTTTTAGTTTGATAAGTTTTAGGCTTAATATATTTTTTTGTATTAATTTTTTTGTTTACATAAAAATTATCATAAATAAAATTATTATAATTAATTCCTGGTGTATCATAAATTTTAACATTATCAAATAAAACTTTTATATTTGATAATGTTGTATTTGGCATTATGCTTGTTACAATATCATTTTTATTTAATAAAGCATTTATAAAACTGCTTTTACCACTATTAGTAAGCCCAACTAAATAAATAGAATTTTTTCTTGTTTTAATATAATTTATTAATAAATTTATATTAGTTTTTTTAATATTTGAAGTAAAGAAAATATCTTCTTTTATTTTATAATAATCAATTAAATATTTTTTAATTTTAGATATTTTAATATTTTTAGGAATTAAATCTAACTTAGTAATTACTAAAATCTTTTCTTGCTTAATTTTATGATAATGTTCCATTGTAATTTTATTAATATTAAAAAAATCTACCATATAAATTATTGTCTTGTTTCCTTTATTAATTATTTTTAAAAAATCATCAATTAAAATAGGTTTTAAACTAGTTGAGTATTCATTATAATGTTTTAATTTAAAACATCTTTGACAATAATTTTGTTCAAAATTTTCAACATATCCTATTTTATGAGGATTTTTATCTTGCAAAATAATTCCACAACCAATACATTTTTTAATCATAATAATTACCTTTGGTTAATAAACCCATTTTATTTAATTTTTTATAAACTTTTCTTTCTAAAATTTGTGTAATTTTAGAAATTTTAAAATCATATGTACTGATAGGATTAACTAAAATAGATGTAAATCCCATTCTATTTGCTCCCAATATATCAGTTACTAATTGATCGCCAATACAAGCAATCTCTGTATCCTTTAAATTATATATTTTTTGTATTTTAGTATATTTATTTTTAAAAGGTTTAAAAGAATTAGCTGCAGCATCTACGTTTAAATGATCTTTAAAAGGCTCTATACGATTTTTTTTACTATTGCTTATAATTATAACTCTAAAACCTAAATCATTTAAAGAAGCAATTAATGATTTAGTCTTAGTATCTGGCATATTAGATGACATTGATGAAAGTGTATTGTCAAGATCAAATAAAAGACACTTTATTCCTGATTTTTTTAATTTATTATAATCAATTGTAAAAATACTTTTTTGATAAATATCAGGTCTAAATTTTTCCATTTTAATTCTCCTTAATATAATATTATTATAACATGGAACTTTTAGGAAGTAAATTATTTAACATTTCGATAAACAATATGTGTTTCGAATGTTTTACCAAAATTTTTTTCTACTTCATCTAGACTAATTACTTGATAACCTTTAGCATAAATTTCTGGTAATACTCTTTTAATTGCTTCAACAGTTGAAGGATAAATATCGTGCATAACATACATTGAACCATCATGTAAATTATTCATAATCATATTAACAATTTGATCAGCATTCCTACTTTCCCAATCTCTAGGATCTTCATTCCAAATAATAATTGGATGATTAATAACATCTTTTACCATTTGATTATAACTACCATATGGTACTCTAAAAAATTTGTATTCTTGTCCAACAATATTTTTATATATTTCTTCAGTTTTGGAAACTTGTTCTTGTACTTTTTCTATAGTTGCTTTTGCTAAATTTATATGTTGATATGAATGACTTCCTACACTATGACCTTCATTTATTGCTCTTTTAGTTATATCAGGATATCTTTCCATTAAAGATCCTAATTCAAAAAATGTTGCGTGAGCCTTATTAGCTTTTAAAACATCAAGCATTTGTGGTGTTGTAATTGGTGATGGTCCATCATCAAAAGTAAAAATAACAATTGGTTTATTTAAATTTATTTTAGGAATATTTTGATTAATATAATTTTTTGAATATTTATAATCAATATTTATAATATCTTTAATTTCATTATAATTTAACTGAACAAAAATATTTTCTGAAATACTTGGTGTAATTTGAAAATCTTTATAATATATAATAAGTTCATTATTTTTTATTTTATAATATCTTTTTCCTTCACTATTTAAAATACCATTAACTATAAATTCTGGATATTTAATTTTTAACATTTCAATAATTTTATCATTAAGTATTTTTTCCTTATTTTTTTTAACTAAAAAATTTATATCAGTAAATTTATTTTTTTTAGCATCTAAAATATAACTTTTATAACTTATATTATTTTCATAAGAAATTTCAAAAAATAATGTTATATATCTATTATTCAAAATATTTATATAAGTGCTTACTTCACCTTTTGTTAATTTAAAATCTTTATTTAATAAATTTTTAATAATTTTATCAGTTAAAACAATATTAAATTTAGGATAATCAATTTTTACATCATTTATTTGTGTAGTTTTTAAATTATATTTTAGTTTCTGTATATGAAAAACTTGATAATTTCTAATAAATATAAAAAGAATACTAAAAAATAAAAATAATCCATATACAATAATAACTGGTTCAATGTTTACTTTTTTATTTTTTTTCTTCATTAAAACTACTCCCTCTTTTTTATAATACCATTTTTTCATATATTTACAATAAAAATTGCATTAAAAAAAAATTTGTGTTAAAATAAACAAAAATTTTATTAAAGGAAAATATTTATGGAAAAAAATTTTTATTTAAATGGTGAATTGTACCTTTGTAAAACTTCTGTTATAAAATTTCTAAATGAGAAAAATATATATGTTTCAGGAAATCTTCCAAATTATATTTTAGATTTATTTTTAAAAAATAATATTTTTCAATTAATTATATATAATAATAGTTTAAATTTATTTATAGATGATATTAACCAATTAATTAAAATAACAGAAGAAGAATTAGAAAAAAATTTTATTTCACTTCATAGTATTTTAAAAGAATCAAATTACATTGGTCAACGCGCTAAAATGACTAAACCAATTTCAATTGGATATGGTATTAATGATAGTACTTATGTAAATAAAATAAATCCAATAATTTTATATAAACATCCAGAATTTACAATTATTTACAATGATAGATTACCTATAAATGAATTTAGAATAAGTATTTTACCCAAAGTTTACGGATTCAATTGGTTCTTTTATGGAGAAAAATACTATATTTATAATAAAAAAGCTGATTTATATAAAAACATATTTAAAAATATTTTGGATAATAGACAAAAAAAACTTGATAATAATGGAAAATTCAAATAATTTTTAATAATATAATTATAAATTTAATTATTTAATTTATTGATTTTACAGTGTTTACTATAATACATTAAAGATTCTTTATATTATATTTTTATTTATGACCAATCTTTAAATTATATTTTTGATTTTATTTTAATTTTTTCATTTGAAGGATTATTTCCAGGTAATGGTTTAGATAAACTTTTTTTAATATACTCTTCTTTTTCTTCATCTGTATAAAATAACCCCATTCTAATTCTAACATCACAATTCATATATTCTTTAGGGGAATTTATAATATCTTTTTTTGTTTTTTGAGTAATTTTAAATTTTTTATAATCTTTGTCTAAATAAATTTTATTCATAATTTTTTTCTCCTAAATTAATATAATTATATCATAAATTTAGATAATTAATACAAAATATAAATTTTTTTTAATTATATGATATAATATAAAATCGTAAAGGAGATTCTAATGAGAAAAAAAGAGATAATTAAAATTAATGACAAAGATTTACAATTAAGATATTTTTTAGGCGGATTAAATTACATTAAAGATGGAGAAAAACAATTGTGTAATTATTGGACATGTAAAATAAATTGTTCTTGTTTAAAAGTTTCTGATGACGAAAATTTATTAAAAGTTAAAAATTTTATTAAAAAGCATAATATTACAAATGAAAGATTTTTAATTTTATCATATAATTATTTAATAAATTCAATAATGAAATATAATTATGAATATAGTCCTTTATTTTTAGAACTAGAAAATGTTTTAAAGCCCTATAATTTTACACATACTAAATTTGGTAAAAAACCTGATAATAATTTTAGACAAACTGAATTAGAAAATATTATAAATGAATCAATTGTACAAAAATATTGTACTAAATATAAATTAGATTCAAGCGATTTTATTTCATTAGCAAAAACAAGTTTAAATTATAATTTTTATAATTTAAAAATAGCTAAAAATCCCAATGATACATTTACTTATGAATTAGCCAAAATTATTGAAAGCTTTAAATTATATGTACCTAGAGAAATAATTACAAAATATAGAGAAAAATATAAACAAAATACTCAATTAGTAATAGATACAAAAAAATTACAACAAAGATACTTAAAATTAATTAAAGAGCTATTTATAAAAGAACCAAATTTAGCAAATCAGTTAATAAAAAAAGAACTAAATGAATTAGGTTTTAGTTCAAGAAAAAATATTAAAAAATTAATACTAAAAAAATAATTAATTTTAAATATATTTTTTCATTATTTATTAGTAAAAATATAAAATCCTTTCTATTTTAATTTTTTATTTTGTTCTATTGCAATTATTAAAATTATTTTCATTAAATTTTGGATGTAATTCTAAAAATCCATATTCCTTTTAAGTTTGTTCATTCCAATATAAAAAACCATATACTAACTTATTTCAAATGAGATTAACAAATAATGATAGTAATAAATTAAAAAAACTAGAGTAATGTTGATGTAAATCCAATTTAAGAGCATCAATAAAAAACTAATATATAAAAAAAGAAAAGTCAATTTTCTTTTTTTAACTTTTGATTTAATATTGTTATTATATAAAATAATATTGTTCTTCTACAATTTTAATATATTCATGGAAAGATATAATATTATTGTTGTAAAAAGTTTCTTTTTTTGCACTCATATGATGTATATTGGAACCCTTGATAATTGCGATTAACTAACTTATTATCATTATGTTTTAATATTTTATATGCTACCACATGTCTATCATCTAAATCAATTATTTTTGTGAATAAATAAGCCTTCCCTTTAAATATGTTACATCTGTATCTCAAAATTTATTCTAAGAATTAGAAAGTTACTCCTATTCTTAGTCGTAATTATTTTACTTCTAAAATAGCAAAAGCATCTGATTTCGACATTTGTTGATTTCAGATGCTATCCTAAATAAGGGATTATCAAAAGTTCGAATAGTTCGAACAGATTTGTCACTGGTGCAGGTAAAGGGACTTGAACCCCCATGGATTGCTCCGCTAGATCCTAAGTCTAGTGCGTCTACCAATTCCGC
>CANQYB010000014.1 GCA_947627975.1 uncultured Bacilli bacterium
TTTTCCAACACCACCTTTTTGATTAACAAGGGAAATAATAGTTGCCATATATACCACCTTTTCTTTAACAATCTACTAATATATTTTAACATAAATTTATAAATATGTCTTTAATTATTTTGAATATCAAATAAAATAAAAAACACCTCATAAAATTATAAGATGTTTATAAAAATTATTTATTTTGAACATTTTTCATATTTTCTTCTTATATAAATTTTCTTTCTGTCATAATTTAAATCATTTGTAAATTCCATAATGCTCATATAAATTGGAAATAAAAAATTAAAATTTTGGTAAGATCCAGAGCATTCATGAAACATAGTTAAAGGACCATTCACAAGTAATTTATCATCGTTATATTTTAAAGTATTTCTTTCGTTTTTAGGAAATAATAAATATTTATTAGGTGATATAAAACCTCTAGTTGATTTCCATAATTCATATAATATTGGCGGCACACAACCATTGTGCATATGACCACTTATTATATAATCAAACTCTTTAAGTTTTTCTTTTATATCGGTATCATTTAAATATAATGGGGAATGAATCATAGCTAAATTTAATTTTTCTTTTGGTAAACCATTTATTAAATTTTTTAATTTATGTAAATCTTCTAATAACTTTTTCTTATCTTCTTCTTTTCCATTTTTAGGTTGATAATATTCATATGACTGAGTTATACCAACAATGTTAACTATATCATCACAAAAACTTTGATTATCTAATATACTAATTTTCGGTATATTATTAATTTCCGCAAAAAAATCTTTATCAAAATTATAACCTAAACTTCTATCATCGCTTTTTTGAAAAAAGTCATGTCCACCTAAAGAAATAAAAGTATTACATATTTTTCCAGTATCTTCCAGCCAATATAATAGACGCATTTTTTCATCGTTATTTTCAATCATATCAACACTATCTATTAAATCACCAGCTATTAAAATATATTCGGGATTTTTTGATTGTAAAAAATCTTTAATTAGCTGAAGCTTTTTTTCACTTATATTATAACTAAAATGTAAATCACTAATAACCGCTATCTTAAAATTATGTTTTATTTGTGGTTTATATAATTTATAATTTGTAGTATGGATATAATTCATCATTTCCCCCTTTTTTTATTGCATATATTATACATTTATTTTAAAAAAAGTCAAGGAAATTTAAAATTAATAAAAAATTACACAAAAAGAGAAAAATTATTTTTCTCTTTTTAATATACTGTTTTTTTATTTATGTCTACTTTAAGAGGTGCAATTCATTTATTTATAAGTATGTTTTTAATTAAAGCCAAAATTGAATTAAATATTTAGCATAAATTTCTAAAAATTGTTCATTATTATTATAAACATCAGCAAAAATGAAAAAGAATTGATAAATTAATGCTAAAGATATTAATATAAATAATATTTTGTGAAAAATTTCTTTGTATTTGAAATTTATATTTTCTATAGATAATATTATTAAAGTGCTCGACAAGCCAAATAACCATATAAAATCTGATATATATCTTGTTGAAATACCACCCATTTGGGTATCTAAAATCACTATAACAAATGCTAAAATTACCATTAACCAACAAGAAAAATAAGTAACTTTATTATTTATAATTTTTTTAAATTTTGGTAAAAACAAATTTATAGCATAAATTATTGTGGTAAAAAATAAGCCACCAAAAGTTGTTTCATAATTTGTCAATCCCATATAATTAGTATTTAGAGTTGTTACCGTAATATATGGAAAAATATTTTTAAAATTCATTGGATTAAATAAATACATAGCTAATCCTAATGGTATTCTTGATAATTTAAATCCCCTTGCAGTTAAATCATTAGTAGTTAAGTTATAATTTGAACCAAAATCAAATGGCGATCCAAATCTTACACAATTATAATACATTAACAACGAGGCAATTAACACATATGGAATAGCAATTGATATTAAATATTTTACATAATCTTGCTTTTTAAATTTAGTTTTATTGTCTTTATAAAAAGAAAGTAAAATTGGAATAATTAATATTGAACATAATACTAATTGAGGACGACAACCAGCTACCAATGCTAAGCTTAAAGAACCAAAAAACATTTTTGTTTTAATTAATTTATTGGATTTTAAAATACTACACCACAAGTTTAATCCTAAAAAACTAAACATTAAACCAGTAATAATTGGCAATGCATATTGGTCAGGATAATTCATTAAATGAATTAATCCGATACAATATACAAGCAACAAATTTAAAAGTGTAAATACACCAATAGAACAATTTTTATAAAATTTTCTAACCATTTGATACAGTAGAATAGATGAAAAAATTATAGTAGCAATAATGCATAAAAAACAAATAAAAGAAGTAGATAAATAATAATTAAATATTAAATTGTAAGGAATATAAAATAAAACCGCTGGTACAACTCCATAATAAACATAATATTTTCCTTTAAAAAATACTTTATCCCATAGATAACTTCTATTTTCTTTTTTAAAAATTTTTTCGCGCAAAAAGGTATCGTATGGATTTTCCATTTTATTTAATATTTCTTCAGAATTATTGGTATCTTTAAAATAAAATTTTCCTTCTTTAATACTTTTAGCTAAAATATTATAAGTATCTAATTCCCCCTTATTATAAGATTCTATTGCTTTATATCCTATAATACTAAAGGCACTAATATTAAAGATAATTAACAAAATTAATAATAAAGATTTATATTTAAAATCTGATAACTTTATTTTGTACCAAGAAGACTTACTTCTTAGAAAATAAATAAATATTATTATCAAAAATATTAAAAAACATCTTGCAATATTAAAAAGCAAAGGAATATTACTATTAATTGTTATTTTGTTTATATGAAAATATTGATTACCAGTAAACGAAAAAATAAATTTTATCTTCTCACTTTTACCATTTAAATTTAAAGTCATGTATTTTGATTTTTCTATAGCATTATTAACTTCTCTATCTGGAAGTTGGAAATATAATTTATTACCTTGATCTGTAGCATAAGTTTGAATATCATACTTTCCATAATAATCTATATCAATAAAAATATTTTTTATTTCTTTATTAATACCCAAAATTTCAATATATGAATTATCAACTGTTTTTTCATTTTTTAAGTCCATATTAGTTTTAATATTATTTGTAGGTATTTCAGTAGGTTTATATGATAAAGTTCTAAGAAAATTAAAATTACAAATAAATATCTCTATTAATACGCTTACTGCTAAGAAGATAAGTATTTTATAAATATGACTACTTTTTGTGTTATTTTTTATTTTTTTAAAGTAAAAAATAAATTTATAAATAAACATAAAAGTAAAGATTATTAATAGAAGAGTAATATAAGATAAATTTATATTAACAATTTTAAATAAATAAATTAAGCCAATTGAAAATAATAACTGGAAAATTGTATTAATAATATACCATTTATTTACTTTTAATTTAACTAATTTAAAATCAATTATTAAATTTACTAATAAGCTTATTATAATTACTAGGAAATTTCCCATTTAACGCCTCCTGAAAATCTTAGTCTTCTTGTTTTTCTTCATGATATTCTTTTTCAGTATTTACATTCCAAATATTATTTTTTGTAGAAATATTATTAATAATATTATTTACTGTTTCAAAAGAAGTTACCATAGAATGATCCATATTATTATAACGATGTTGACCATTTCTACCTACACAATATAAATTATCAATTTTGTTAATATAGGAAATTAAATCATCAATTTTATCATATGTATCAAAATAAGCTGGATAAGCTTTTTTAACTTTTTCACGATGACCATCTAATATATCTTCTTTTTCTATAACTCCCATTTTAACTAATTCTTTAGAAGCAAATTCAATACATTCCTTATCGGACATATTCCAAAAATCATCATTTTCGTTACAAAAATATTCAAGACCAATCCAAACAGTTTTATCTACATCTTTTACCATATATGGACTCCAATTATTAAAAATTTGAATACGTCCAAGCTTTACATCAGGCTCTTGAACATATATCCAACAATCTGGAACAATATTTCCAATTGTTCTAATATCCGTTTCATTTTTCAAATTCAATTTATTAACTAGTAAACCAACAGTTACAAAGTCTCTATAAGGTAATCCTGCTGCAATATTATTAATTTTCTTAGGTATATCATTCATACCATTTATTAAATCTTTAAGTGGCATACTAGAAATAAAAATATCGCCTTTTATTTCTTTTTCCTTATTATCTACTTTACAAAATACAGAATCTATTTTATTTTTATTTTTATTTATTTTAACAACTAAATGTTTTTTTAATATTTTTCCACCCATTTTTTCATATTCTTTAGCTACAGTTTCCCATAGCTGACCTGGTCCATATTTTGGATAAATAAATTCTTCAATTAATGAAGTTTCTATTTTTTTATTATTAATATGAAAAATTTTTTTAAACATATCCTTAATTACAGCCATTATAGAAAGTCCTTTAACTCTTTGAGCTCCCCAATCAGCTGAAATATTTGATGGATGTCTTCCCCATAGTTTTTCAGTATATTTTTCAAAAAACATACTATATAACTTTTTACCAAATCTATTTATATAGAAATTTTCTAATGAATCTTCCTTCTTTTTAATAAATATAGATTTTATATAGCTACATCCGGCCATAAAAGTTCTTGTTAAGCCCATATTTTTAAATGTTTGTAATTTCATACTAATAGGATAATCAAAAAATTTTTTTAAATAATAAATTCTTGATACTCTTTGTCTAATTAGCATTACCCTATCTTCTTTTTCAGGATCTGGTCCTTTTTTAGCCAAATTTTTATTTCTTTTTAATTTTTTATCATCATATGATGGTTTACCTTGCAAAGGCATAATTTCTTCCCAAAATTTCATTACATTTTGATCTTTGGAAAAAAATCTGTGTCCTCCAATATCCATTCGATTACCTTTATATTTAACAGTTCTAGAAATACCACCTATTTCATTTGATTCTTCTAAAATTGTTACATCAAAATTTTTACTTTTTCTTAATAGTTCATAACCAGCTGTTAATCCAGCTGGTCCTGCTCCTATAATTACTACCTTTTTCTTTTTCATTTTTTACCTCTTACTTAATAATTTTATAAAATATTTTTCTAGCGCCGAAATTCCAAATAAATACTATTATTGTTGAAATAATTTTACTTAACATGTAATATAAACCTAAAATAGATGTCATTAATCCAACTAACAAAGTATCAATAATTAATCCTAAAACACCAATAATAGCATATATTATAAATTCTTTACTTTTACTAATTGCTTTTTCATCTTGAAAAACAAATTTTTTACTTAAAATATAGTTTACAATCAATCCCAAACTAAATGAAAATACATTTGATAATAAATAATAAATTTTAAATATATCCGTAAAAATATAAAGCATGCCTATATTAACTACAGCTGCTATTCCACCGACAAATATATATCTAAAAAATTGAATGATTGTATTATTAGTTTTATCTATAAATAATTTATTAAAATATTTTTTTAAATTCAAAAGCATCACCTCATGTTTCTTTACATAAAAATAATCTTACACTCTCTAGTAAGATTATATAATAGACACCCCCCCCCAGTCAATATTTTGTGGATAAATTTTATTCACTTGAAGATTTAAGTATCAAGCTAAACTATATTTAAAAAATCAAATAATATTCCTATGGCTGTTCTTAATTATAGAATACTAAATGAACAAAGATTATATTTTAGAACAAAAAAAATTAACTTAATTATCTTGAATTAATTTTTATATAATTTTTTTCATATTTCTTTTTAATATAAATTTCTTTTGTGTCATATTTCGAATCATTCGTAAATTCCATAAAAGTCATGTACATTGGAAACAAAAAATTAAATTTTTCAAAATATCCAGAACATTCCTGAAATGTAACTAAAGGTCCGTTTACAAGTAATTTATCATCATTATATTTTAAAGTGTTTCTTTCATTTTTAAGAAACAAACATTTATTAGGTGATATAAAACCTCTAGTTGATTTCCACAACTCATATAATAGTGGTGGAACACAACCATTGTGCATATGACCACTAATAAAATAATCAAATTCTTTTAATTCTTGTTTTACATCTTCATCACCTAAATACATTGGTGAATGAATCATAGCTAAATTTAATTTTTCTTTAGGTAAATTATGTAATAAAATTTTTAAATCATGTAAATCTTCTAACAACTTTTTCTTATCTTCTTCTTTTCCATTTTTAGGTTGATAATAATCAAATGATTGAGTTATACCAACAATATTAATTGTATCATCACTAAAATTCTGATTATTTAATAACTTAACTCCCTCTAAATTATTAATTTCATTAAAAAATTCCATATCAAAATAATATTCCCAATGTTTGGAAGCACTTTTTAAAAAGTAATCATGGCTACCAAGTGAAATAAAAGTATTACAAATTTTTCCTAAATCTTCTAACCAATGTAGCAAACGATTTTTTTCGTTTTTATCTTTAACCATATTAGTACTATCAATTAAATCGCCAGCTATTAAAATATATTGTGGGCTTTTTGATTGTAAAAAATCTTTTATTAGCTTAAGCTTTTTTTCACTTATTTTATAACTAAAATGCAAATCACTAATAATAGCTATTGTAAAGTCTTTTTTTATTTGTGGTCTATAAATTTTATAGTTTGTAGTATGAATAGCATTCATAATAAATCCCCCTTTTTTATTGCATATATTATACATTTATTAAAAAAAAGTCAAGAAAATTTAAATTTTATTATTTTTTTGACTTTTTAAAAACAAATAACTTACTGAATACATAATTAGCTACAATTACAATAATTTGAGAAATAATTTTAGCTATTTTGTCATTGCCATTTAACACAGTTACTAATAAAAACATCGTAAACATATCCATAAAAAGCGTTGCAATTCTTGCTCCAACAAATGAAACTATTTCTTTAAAATAATTTTTATTTTTACTTTTAAATACAAATATTCTGTTTGTAATATAAGCAAAAGCAACAGAAATAATCCACGATATTATATTAGCAATCTGTAATTCTAAAGCATTTTTAGGATCTAAAAATGTTAATACACAACCATAATATACAATAAGGGAAACAACGGTAGTTAAACCACCAACAATCAAATAATTAATAATTTCTTCATATTTTTTATATAATTTCCATATTTTTTTCATAATTTATATTCTCCAACTTTTTTAAAATATTTAAATATATTTTAATCTGTTTCCTTGATTATATAAATTGGTCTTCTTTTTGTTTCCAAATAAGTTTTAGCTAAATATTGACCAATTATTCCCATACATAAAAGTTGAATTCCACTTACGCAAAGTAATATACAAGCAAGACTTGGCCATCCACCAACAGGATCTCCAAATACTAAAGTTTTAATGATTATAAATATTATTGCTATTAATGATAGTAAAAATAATATTATTCCAATTATTGAAGCTATAGCAAGAGGAGCTGTAGTAAATGCTACTATTCCTTCAAGTGCATATTTAAATAATTTCCAAAAACTCCATTTAGTTTCACCAGCTACTCTTTCAATATTTTCATATTCTAACCATTTAGTTTTGAAACCAACAAAACTAAATAGTCCTTTAGAATATCTATTATATTCTTTCATATTAATTATAGAATCTACCATTTGTCTTGTCATAAATCTATAATCTCGAGCACCATCCACCATTTCAACTTTGCTCATTTTATTAATTAATTTATAAAAGCATCTCGCAAAGAAACTTCTAATTGATGGTTCTCCTTTTCTCGTTACTCTTCTAGTTCCTACACAATCATAGTTACCTTCTTCTAATATTTTATACATCTCTGGTAGTAATGATGGAGGATCTTGTAAATCCGCATCCATTAATGTTACATAATCACCACTTGCATACTCCAACCCAGCAAGCATAGCAGCTTCTTTTCCAAAATTTCTTGAAAATGAAATATATTTAACTTTTTTATCTTTTTTGTGTAAATCTTTACAAACTTCTAAAGTTTTGTCTTTTGACCCATCGTCAACAAATATTATTTCAAAATTCACATTTTTCATTTTATTAATTACTTTATTTATTTCCTTATAAAATAAAGTTATTGTTTCTTCTTCATTATAACATGAAACAACTATAGAAATTTTTTTCATATTTTGTCTCCTTGCCAAAATAAGTATAACAAATTATTATAAATTAATATATAAAATTATATAAAATTTTTTCAATTATTTTATATTAAAACATTACATAAATAAAGTTTAATTAGTATTTATAAAAAATAAAATTATAAATTAGTTAAACATTTTTATTTGTTTTAATATCACTATATTTTATTATTTTATTTTTTTTAACTACATAAGATTCCTTTGCATATTCTAACATTGGTTTATCAGATTTAATCGAATCAGTATAAAAACGTTTTATAGAATTTTTTTTATAAATTTTCTCATATCTTTTTATTTTTTCATAATCATGGCAATTCTTAGTTTCAATATTACCATTATATTTATTTATTTTAGTTGCTATTACCTTATCAATATTTAATTTATTTTCTAATGGTTTTAATAAAAATTCTGGGGACGCTGAAATTATAACGTCACTATTATTTTTTATCTTTAAATACCATGGTTTTATTTTTTTATAATTAATTAACCAAAAATCATTAATAAAATTATCTATATTTTTTATTCTTTTTAAAAAAATAAATATTTTACCTTTCATATAATCTTTGCTCTTTATTTTAAATATGTATAACATAATTGCAACAATTTGTGTCGGTAACGAAAAAATTATTGAAGGTTCTCTCTTTAAACAATATAGATAGAAATCTAATGATGAATCACCATCATATATAGTTTTATCAAAATCATAAGCATTTATCATAAAACATATAATAGTAATATTATTACTACTCCATACAATAATAATACTGATAATAATATTTTATCTGATAAAATAACATCTATTGGATCTCCATGCGAATCACGTTCAATATTTAAACTATATAATTGTAATATAACCATTATCAATGGAATAGTCCAAAATAAATAATCATTGCCGACACGAATAACTGTATTTGGGTCTACACACCATAATGTATAAGATACAATTGCCAAACTAAAAGCCACATACATATTTTTATCTAAAAAAGACTTATTATATAATTTTAATACTTCTCTGCTTTTACTACCATTTTTAACAATTTCATTTCTTCTCTTTCCAAACCCTAAATAAAAAGCACCAAAAATAATCATTAAATATAAATATTTAGAAACAGGTTCTTTAATAACATATCCACCATACATAGCTCTTAATACAAAACCAGATGTTAATATAACAACGTCTATAATAGGAATATTTTTTAATTTTTTGGCATATAAAATATTTAAAAATATATAGATTAATGGAATTAAAATTATAAAAATATTATTTGTTATTTGATACATCTTATACATCATAATTATATCAATAATTAATAGAATTACTATAGTAAAACAAGCCATTTTTATTGATATTTTTCCACTAGCAAGTGGTCTATTTTTTTTAATTTCATGCATTTTATCTTTTTTTAAATCAACTATATCATTTATTATGTAAACTATAGATGAAGAAAAGCAAAAAATAATAAAAGCTAAGAAACAATTAGTTAAATATTTATAATTAAATATATTTATGCTGAAAAAAGCTGGTAAAAATATTAAAACATTTTTTAGCCAATGTTTTACTCTTATTAATTTTATATATTCTTTCACTAATATTACCTCAATCCTTAAATTTAGTTATTTTTAATAATTTTGTCAACCCATATTTTACAATTTTATATAATAATTTGAAACTTGATAAAAATGCTTTAAAAAATCTTATAATAAAATAAATAAATTCTTTTATTAATCTTTTAACATTTCTTAAAAATTCTAAAATATCTTTCCCTTCATCTATTGCTTTAATTCTTTCTAATTTATTTCTTATTTTTTTATAAATTTTATAATATTTACTTACTGAATTTGTACTTTCACAAATATAAACTCCCAAATTTCTTTCATAATATTCATTTGTATAATTAAAATATAATCTATTAAATGATTCACAGGCTAATTCATATATATTCGAATTAAGATATTTTGCTTGCTTAATTTTTTTAGTTTTTTCTTTTTTTATTTCTTTAGTGAAAATATTATCAAATTTCTTTGCCATTAAGTCTAGAGTAAATCCATCAAGAATTTTTTGACGACAATTTTTCTTTAGTTTGTTTAAATTATTTACTACTATTAATGTTTCTTTTACATAATCATTTATTTCCATTTCATAAATTTCAGGTGTAGGATTTTCATTATAATGAACTAAACCACCAACATTTTTATCAATTAATTCTGCTTGTCCACCAGCATCAGTGGATATTACTGGAACATTCATCGCAAGTGATTCATACGAAGTTAAAGCAAGGCCTTCAAAAGAAGAACAATTGAATGTAATATCACTTATGGCGTATATTTCTTGAGTTTCTTTTATCATTCCAAGTATTTTAAAATTTTCGTCAATATTTGCTTTTACTTTTGGCATTAGTGCGCCATCTCCAGCAATTACCCAAAAAATTCTATTATCTTTTTTATTTACTCTTTTTGCAATTTCTACAAACATTTCAGGCCTTTTTTGGTCACTTAATCTACATATAAAAGAAATTATTATTTTATCTTTAGGAATATTATATTTTTCTTTTAAACAATTTTTATTATATTTTTTAGGATCAAATTTTTTTTCATCAGTTCCAATATAAATAGTTTCCGCATTATTAATACCAAAATCTTCCTTTAATTCCTTTAAAGTTGCATTATTACAACAGTAAGTTTTAGATATAAAATCCGTAACATCTTTAGAACATCTAGCAAATCCTTTTCTTTGATCAAATATATCAACACAATGAATATAATCAACAAATGGAATATTAGGATATTTAATCTTTAAAAACGGTGTCATGTAATATCCATATTCTGTATTACTAATAAATACTAAATCAACTTTTCTAGATGAAATTATATAATCAGTAAAATTTATATAATCTATTCTATCTAAAAATGATGACATATCATAAACTTCTGCATATTCTTCAAAATTTTGTCTTATTGGATTATTGCTAGGTGTAGTGGTTAAAATAATGTGTCTATACTTTTCTTTAGGCAATCTTTTAATTAAATCCAAGTTAAAAAAGTCTGCTCCGCCAACAACCATCCAAGGAAACAAATATAGAATTGTTTTTCTTTTGTCTTTTTTATAATCAGGCAAAATCATATCATATTTTTTGCAAGTAGCATATTGGTCTCCATATCTAGGATACTGAATAACTTCAACTTGATCGTCATTTATTTCTTTTGCTGTTTCATTGACATACTTCATAGCATTTTTATTATTTTTACGAGCCCTAGATAATTCTCCTGAATTAGTTTGCCTATACCAAAATAATGGAGCACTAACTCTTAATGGTTTTTTCCCTTCTTTAATTAATTTTAACCATAGATTCCAATCTTCATACATTGATTTTTCTTTAATGCCAAAACAACCAACTTCTAGTAAATCTTTTTTTCTAACTAAACATGATACCGTAATTAGATTTTCTTCCTTTTCTTGTTCAATCGTCAAATATTTTTCCCAAATAAATTCTCTTTCACCAAAATTAACACATGTTGTATAAGCAAAACTTGCATCTTTATGAGTCTCTAATGACCAATATAAACATTCTAATGTAGTTTCATCTATCACATCGTCGCTATCTAAAAAGAAAACATATTTAGTAGTCTTACTAGTTTTAGATATTCCAAAATCCCGAGCTTGAGACGGTCCAGCATTTTTCTTTTGATAACATTTAATTCTAGTATCCTTTTTAGAAATTTTTGCCAGTACATTTTTAGACTCTTTATCAGTTGAACCATCATCAACAATAATCCACTCAAAAAAAGGATATGTTTGATTCATAATAGAGTTATAAGTTTCTTCAATATATTCTTTACCATTATAATAAGGAGTTACAATACTAATTATTGGTTTTGAACTATTAATTAGCTCATTCCTTTTTTTTAATTTTTTCCCTGGATATTTTTTAAAGTCCATATAAATCCCACCTAATATCAATATATAAATTAATTATAACATATTAAAATTCATTTTCAAAATTTTAATATTACTTTAAATGCTTATTTATATAATTAGGTAAAAAATAAAACTCCACATCTATACTAATTTTCTCCATTAAAAATTTTTTCCAAATTTTTCATACGATTAATTTGAATATTTTCAATTTCAATCTTATTATTTTTTCTTTTATTAGAAATTATTTTTTTAACATCATGTACCATTTTTTTCTCATCGGTACTAATTATATCTGCATATTTTCTAATATCGATTTCATCATCACTAGTTGGAAAAGTTGTAATAATATTTTTATTTAAGGTTAGTGCTTCTAAATATGTAACAGGAAATCCTTCATAGTCAGATGTAAATATAATATAATCTGCTTTTTTAATATAAGGAAATGGATTATCTTTTTTACCAAATAAAATTATCCTTTTTTCTAATTTTTTCTCTTTAATTTCTTTTTCATATAATTTTTTATCAGGTCCACTTCCAATAATCCATAATTCTACATTATCTAAGTTTTCAACTAAATTAATTTGTTTGGATATTTTTTTGGCATGTTCATCTAGTCTTCCAACATATAAAATCAATGTTTTATTATTATTCCGTTTAATCTTTACTTGTTCATTACTCTGATTTATTATTTCTTCGGTATTAATAAAATTATTTAATACAATACATTTATTTTTTAAATTTTTATATATTTCTACAAAACCATTTTTATTTTCATTTGATACAAAAATTATATTATTAAATTTTGAAATGTTTCGTGTCTCAAAGAAGTTTTTAAAATCTTTTATATTTTTATATATTCTTCGATAATCATTGTGAACATAAAAAGAACTATTATCAGAAGACATTAAAGCAATTTTAGAACTACTATAACTGTATGTTGCATAGCAACAACTAAAATCAAAATTTTTATAATTAAATACTTTATATATATATTTTGTCATAAAATTAATTACTTTTCTTTTTAGAATATTAGAACTGTTATTCACCTTAATTTCTTTAATTATTATCCCATCTTTTACTTTATTTAAAAATATACCTTTTTTTTCTTCCAGTACAATTGTAATATTATATTTCTTTTGATTTATTCTATTTACTAAATTAACTAAAGCTTTTTCAATTCCACCAATATCTAAAGAAACCGCAGCAAATAATAAATCAAGTTTACTTTTCTTATTAAGAGATATAATTATTGCTATAGAAATTAGTGATACTGAAGGAGATGTTAAAATATGTCCTGTAAAAAAAGATAAAATAATTATATAAGTAAAACTTAACAACAACATATATCTTTCATATGTTATTTTTTGTTTATTTTTTAATATTTTATAAAATATAAACATAATTGTTAAAAATATTGTAATAAAGCCAACTATCCCAAATGAATAAAATATATCAAAATAATCAATTTCAATCAATTTAGTATTATTGGCCAAACCTATACCAAATAATTTTTCATATATTGATGAGTTTTTATATATTTTTGATTTATTCTGTAAAAAAGTTAATCTTCTACTAAAAATAAATTGATTAATCATTTTTTTATTCTCAAAAACTTCGTTTACATTATCTATTTTCAAATAATCTAAATGAGTTTTAATATTTTTATAAAAGTTTGTATGGGATATAATTAAAATAAAAGTAATAATATAAATTAATAAACATATAAACGAATAAAATACTATCTTATAATTTTTATTTTTAATATTCTTAATCCAAATATATATTAAAGTTAAAAATACAGTTATTATTAAAGCTAAAAATGGCGTTTTAGTTCCAATTGTCAAAATAACTATTAAATAAATAATTGTAAAAATAAGACTTTTTATTATATTTTTTTCACTTACAAATATAATAAAGATTATTGGAGTCAAAATAGAAATAATACCACTTATTTCATTTGCTGAATTAAAAAATCCTAATGTTCCTACCTTAGTTATTTCATAACTTTTATATCCAATTCCAAATAATATCGGAACAAATATTAGTAATAAATATATAAATAAAGTTGTGTATAAAGTCATTTTACTTATTTTAATTTTGTCCCTTAAAGAATATAATGAAACTAATAAAATAGGAAAATAAATAATTTTAAATAAATATTGTATTTCATTTAATATAGAATTATCCCTATAAACTAGTGTACCAACAATAAATAAAATAGAATATATAAAAAAGATTACATATGGAATTAGTAATTTCTTCTTTTTATAAATAAATAAACTAGTATAAATTATAAAAAGGAAAAATAACATTTTAACTATCATTCCAAAAGTAAAATTAATATTCCATGTTTGTAAACATAAGCCAGTTATTAAGTCAAAAATTGGTTGTAAAATAATGAAAATAGAGATTATAATATTTAAATTTTTTTTAATTAATGAATTCATAATTTTTTCTCCAAATATACTATAAAATTATAAACAATTATAATTCTTCAACAAATTTCTTTTCTAATTTTTTAAATATTATATAACCTAAAATTACAAATAATAATGAAACAATTATTAAAATTCCTAAACTAGTCAAATTAGGCATTTGATGATAATATAATATATCTCTATAAGCATTAATAATTTGGGCCATGGGATTTACTTTAATTGCCCATTGAAATTTTGCTGGTAACATTTCAGGTTTATAAATTATTGGTGTTACATAGAATGCAAGCATTAAAATAATACTAACAAAATGATCAACATCTCTAACAAATACAGTTATAGCTGACAATATAAAAGCAAAACCTAAAGTTAATAAATATTCAATTAATACAATTAAAGGAAAAAATAATATATATTTTGAAAATCCAACACCACTAAATAAAATAAATACAAACATAATAATACATGTAATTAAAAAATTAATTACCGAACTAGTTGTAATTGAAATAGGTATAATTTCTCTTGGAAAATAAACCTTTTTTAAAATATTTCCATTAGCTACAACACTGCCAGTTCCCACTTGTACTGCTGTTGTAAAAAAAGTCCATGGTACTAATGCAACCATCATAAAAATTGTATAATGAGGTACTTTTATTCTTAAAATATAAGGAAAAACTAAAGAATATACAACTAACATTAATAATGGATTTAAAAAAGTCCACAAAACCCCTAACCATGATCCTTTATATTTACCTCTAATTTCTTTTTTTATATTAGTTGATAATAATTCTCTATAATTATATAAATCTTTAAATACTTTCATTTTTTTCACCCACAAGTCTTTATATATTCTTTTAAAACTTCATCAGTTTTTCCATCCATTTTTATATCACCATGATATAACCATATTGCTCGGTCACAAAATTCTTTAACTTGATTCATATTATGAGTTACAATAACAATTGTTTTTCCCATTGCTTTTAATTCTTTTAATTTTTTAAAACATTTTTCTTGAAAGTGTTGATCTCCAACTGCTAATATTTCATCAATTAGTAATATATCTGCATCTACATTTATAGCAATAGAAAATGCAAGACGCATATACATTCCAGACGAATAAGTTCTTACTGGATTGTCTATAAATTCTTCTATTTCTGAAAATTTAATTATTTCATCTACTCTTCTATCTATTTCTTTTTTAGTTAATCCAAAAATAGAACTGTTAAAATATATATTTTCTCTACCAGAAAAATCTGGATGAAATCCAGCGCCTAATTCTAGTAATGAAGTTACTTTCCCATTAATTGTAATTTTTCCTTTATTAGGATATATTATTTTTGTTAAAAGTTTTAGTAAAGTAGATTTACCACTACCATTTGTTCCAATTAAAGCAACACTTTCCCCATGTTTTATATTAAAATCAATATCCTTTAATACGTGTAAAATATCATTTTTTTGTCTACTTTTTTTATTAAAAAATAATATTTTTTCTTTTAAAGTATTTGCTTTATCATAATATAATTTAAAATCTTTATGAACATTTTTTACAATAATTGCATTTTCATTTTTCATTATTATTCATAAATCCCTTCCACAACTTAAAATAAGTATATCAAAAATATGGGTTTTATACAACCCAAGGTAATCAATCCTTATTTAAATAAACTTAATTATTTATAAATTTCTTCAATAGATTTTAAACCATAAAATTTAGTTATATCAGTATTTGGCCAATTATTTTTATTAGCCTATAAATCATAAAACCAATAATATTCCAATAAGTCCACAAAGCTTTTTTTAATAAATTAAATTTCCAAATATTATTACTATACAACCAAATGAGTATTTTCATTAATCTAGGCAGCAAGATATCAAAAATTATATTATTAATATTAGTTTGCACACTTTTTATAATTTTTATATAGAAAAAATAATATTATTACCATTGTCCAAGTATAATTAGCTAAAGACAAGTTTGTCCAAAAAACTAGTAAAACAAATTATAATGCTAAATGAATTAAATTTAAATATAAAGGTTTTTCCTTATTGTTTATAATTTATTTATAACAATAATGTGTAAATTATTGAATTACATATATTAAAAATTAGTTTTGACAACATTAAAAATAATTTGAGCTATTACATGTATTATATTTCTCCCACCTAAATTAAAATAATGTCAATATTGTTAAATTAAATCGTAAAAACTAATTTAACTTATAGCCCAAAATAGACAAAATGAATAAGTATAATCATCTCCCATAATTTATATTAAACAATTTAGTATAAAAATTAATAAAAATATACTTATTATCTAATATTTATTTGTTTTTTTTTAAATAATTTTATTTCCTCATTTTATATGTTCCTTTCTAATTTTAAAATAATTAATTAAGCTTTCTATCCCTAGAAAAGACGATAATAATAAAATAGGAATAAAATTAACAATATATCGTGATCGCGCTTCCCATATTAGAAAAAATATAAATATTCCAAAAATTGATATATTTAAAATTAACTGTAAATTCCTTTTTGTTTCATTTAAATAATTTCTAAATATTGAACCAATAATTATAAAAATTAACATAAATATTAATTGACATTGAGCAAATGTTTTAAAAACTTGGTTTTTATCGTTATTTATAATATATTTTTTAAATTTATAATTTTTTCTAGCTCCTCTACTTAATTTTTCAGGTGCAAAAAATGTTCCATCACCCCAAACATAAACAATTTTATCTGAAAAGTGTTTAAAAAGAGTATTGTTATTTATATGATTTTCAATTCTGCTTTTAATAACCTTAATATTAGCTTTTTCTTTTGCTTTAATACCATCAAATTTTCCCGTATAATCTTGATCTTCAAAATCATATCCTCCTACACCTTTTAATCCCATCATAATATAATGAGTAGCTGGAAAAGATAGTTTATTCATTTCTGTTCTTTTAAAAGTATTATTTATATATATTTGTAAAGATAAGTAAGGTATTATAAAACCTAATATTAATAATAATAATTTTTTAAATATATTTTTTAAATCAATTTTTCCTTCTTTAAAGAATAAAAATATAAGTAAAGAAATTAAAACAATAATAATAGTAAATTTAATACAAGTACCTATCCCTATCAAAATGCCACATAAAATATTATATAAAGTATATTTTGAAGATTTTTCTTGTTTTAAAAAATAATAAATTCCGCCAATTCCAAAAGCAATAGACATAGTATCAGTATAAAAAATAGGCACATATGTTATTAAAGGTGTAAAAGTTACAGTTAATAATAAAAAGAAAGTAACCATTTTATTTGTAAATAAAGATTTTAAAATTTTATATAAAAAATATATTCCTAAATCAATAATAATTATATTTAAAATAATTCCTAAAAATTTATAATGATAAAAATGAACAGTATTAAAGAGCGAGAACCATAGTTTTAATATTAATGTAATACCAATATTATTTGGATGAGCATATAAATAACCATTTGCGATAAATGGAGTTTTTCCAGTTATCGCTTCAATGGCAGAATGCGTAACACTTCCAAAATCCCAAGTCAATTCATCAGCAACAAAAAAATATGCAAAAATTAATTGAATAACAAAAATTAATAAAAGTAGTATTCTTTGAATAAGATTATGTTTTTTAACTTTATTTTTAATAAATCTATAAATTAAATAAATTATTAAAAAATATACTATCGTCCAAACTAAGATGTTAAAAGAATTAAAATTTAGATAATTTGGATTCACAAAATCATTAATTACAATAAAAGAAAATATTAATGAAAAAAAGATAAAAAATATACTGATTAGTTTTTGAAATAAATTCTTATTATTAAATTGATATAATTTACAATATGCTTTAGAAAGAAACTTGTTTTTTTCAATTGTTTTTTGAAAAAATGGTCTTAATTTATAATATTTATTATCTTTATAGTCAGGTACTTCTTTTTTTAAGTATGAAAAAGCATCATTAATAAATTTCATTGCCACATACTTATCTTGTTGTGTACGTTGTTGAATTGTATAATTTGTTAATATTCTTACCGTTAACTTATCAACTACTTCTTTATAAGATGCGTTATCTTTAAAATATTTTCTAACTTTATCAACAATTTTAATTATATCAAATACTTTTTCATCTCTAATTGTTGTTTCACTTTTATTGTGAACAACATAATAATTTAAACATTTATTTAATTTGCCAATTTTTTTAGCTTTATCCAAAGTTTTTACAACGAAAGGTACATCTTCATATTTTAATTTTTCATCAAAATTAATTTTATTATTAACAATTAATTCTCTATTATAAATTTTATTCCATGGTGCTAAATTAATATCAAGTAATAAATTGGGATTATCTTTTAAAGTTGTATTTTTAAAATTGGGAATAATTTCTTTAGTAATTTGTTTAGTATTTTCTATTTGTTTATAATAATCACAAACTAAAATATCTAATTTTTCTTTAGAAGCTTTTTCATATATTTTTTCAAACATATTTTTATCTACATAATCGTCACTATCAACAAAACCTATGTATTGCCCTAAAGCTTTTTTTATTCCTTCATTTCTAGCGTGCCCAATTCCTTTATTTTCTTTTAAATTTAGTAATTTAATTCTCTTATCAGTGTATTTTTTTATTTTTTCTAAAGTGTTATCTTGCGAACCATCATTTACTACTATTATTTCAATTTCCTTAAGTGTTTGATTAATTAAACTATCTAAACACCTATTTATATATTTTTCGGCATTATAGGTTGGAACAATTATACTAACTTTTATCATTTTTAAAATTCCTTTCTTTTTACAAAAGCCTCTTTATCATTAAATTGAAAATATTCTATATTTGTTAATACTAAATCATAAGGAAAGTAATTCAATATTAAATCAATTTCTGGTTTTTTTAATTTAAAGCCTTGAATAAATCTAATTATTCTATATACATCTGTATTCAGCATTATATTAATAATTTCTTCTCTTTTTAAAAGCTTTAAAATTTTTAATTTAGATGTTACATATAAATTATAATATCCATAGTAATCATCAACATATTCAACAACTTCCCCTTGAGATTCTACATAAGCTATATCAATATCATTATTAAATGCATCAAAATATCTTAAACCATCTTCTAAATTTTTAACAAAATGAAATCCATTATTTCCATATTTTAATTTTCCTAAAATTTCATAAGTTTTGTCAACTTGAAATTTAAAATTATATCTATTTACAAGATTTTTATTAAATACTTTATATCCTTTAATAATTTTTTCTTCATTCATTTTATTTCCCCTTAAAATAAAGTTTAGGGCTTATTTTAATAATTATTTTTTTTATTTTTCTTTTAAAGTTATCAGCTAAAATATTATCATAAACTTTATTATTTTTTAATTTTTTTAAATAAATTTTATAATCATCTTTTTTTAATTCAGTAACTTTTTGAATAAGACTATTACTTATATAACTTTTAAATACTTTAGAATTTAAATTAGTATTATCTATTTCCTTTATTAAAAATTTATAATGATTATAAAAATTTTTTACTTTTCTTTTAGTATATTTATAATTATCATTATTCATTATACTACCTTTTCTTTGAAAGTAATTATATCCAATATATGAAATAGATTTTATTTTTTTTGCTTTAATAATAATTAAAGGAACTATACCAAAATCTTCATGTAACGTATTTTTTTTAAAGGAAAATTTTTCTTTCAAATAATAATTTCTTTTTATAGCATAACACCATATAGGATCAATAAATTTATAATTTACAATTCTGTTAAAGGCATTAACCCCATCCATAGTTGGAAAAGAATTTTCATTAAAATCTTCTTTTTTATTACCATAAATTTTTCTAACTTGATATCTAATAACATCTGGATTATCATTTGTTTCTTTATCTAATTTATAAAGTAAATCTTTAGATAAATAATCATCACTATCTAAAAAAACCATATATTTTCCAGATGCTTTTTTTATGGCATTATTTCTTGCTTCACTAACACCCAAGTATTTTTGATTAATTAACTTTATATTATATTTTTTTAAAATATCTAATGTATTATCTGTACTTCCATCATTTACTACAATAATTTCATAATCTTTAAAAGTTTGATTAATAATACTATCTAAACATCTTTCTATATATTTTTCCATGTTATGAACAGGAACAATTATACTAAATTTTATCATTTAATCACCACCGTGTAATACTAAAAATTATTTCTTTCTTCTTTTATGATCAAATAAAATATTAGTTTTTAATATAAAAAATAATAATAATATTGCAAGAGCTACATATATAATTATTGCTTGCTTAGGTTCTTTTAAAACATATAAAATAGAAGTTATAGCAAATAATATTGTAATTATATATGCAATTAATACAGTTTTTGTTTGCGATTTATTTAATTTTAAAAGTTGATGATGAAAGTGTTCTTTATCTGGACTAAAAATTTTTTTACCTTTCAAGATTCTTCTAATTATTGCAAAAATTGTATCAAGAATTGGAACAGCCAAAATGATAATAGGTATTATTAATGATTGCAAAGTTACATTTTTAAATCCAAGAAGAGCAATTATTGCAATAATATACCCTAAAAAATAACTCCCTGTATCACCTAAATATATTTTAGCTGGTGGAAAATTATGAACAAGAAATCCTAATGTAGCTCCAATCATAATTAAACATAAAGTTACATCTAAACCTCCCAATTGATCTAAAGCAAGAGCAATTATTGCTATAGTAATAAAATAAATTGTTGATATGCCAGAAGCTAAACCATCTAATCCATCAATTAAATTAATAACATTCATAAGTCCTACCATAAAAATAATTGTTATAATTGAATTAAAAGGTTCAGAAATATTTAAAGTTAATCCAAATATTGTTATTACTCCTAAATTTAATTGACCATATAAAACAACTATTAAAGATGCAATTACTTGAACTATTAATTTATATTTTGCTTTAACAGGATTGATATCATCAATCATTCCCATAATTATAATTAAAATTCCACCCATTAAAATAGGCAACATCACTTTAGAAGTTTGAGCAAACAAAATATAACCTAGCATAAATGACAAAAATATAGCAAGTCCTCCTAATGTAGGCATTTTAATTTTATTTATTCTTCTTTTATTTGGTTCATCTTGAGCACCAATATGAATAGCAATTTTTTTTACTATAGGTACAAGCAATGATGAAGCCAAAAAAGTTATTAATACAATAAAAAATATATTGTGACCATTAACATATAACTTCATAATAAAACTCCTATTCATATTATACCCCAAAACTAAAATTATTAAAAGTACACTTTTTTTAATAAATATAATAAACTTATTTCTATTATTAAAAAATAGAATTTTTCAAAAATAAAATATTTTGATATGAAATAAACCAAAAAATTATAAAAAAAATAAAAGATTTTTCTCTATTAATAATTATATAGCAATTTTTCTTTTATTTTTTATTTCCAAAAAATTTATCTTCAAGCATTAAACATAAGCAATGATATACTGGCAAATGCAATTCTTGTATCATATAAGTTTCACTAGAAGGAACTTTAATACAAACATCTGATAATGATGCTAACTTGCTATCTTTACTTCCTGTTAATCCAATTACTTTCATTCCTTTTGCTTTTGCACAAATTGAAGCATATAATATGTTCTTACTATTTCCACTAGTAGATATTCCTAAAAAAACATCATTTTTATTTCCAAATCCATTAACTTGTTGTGCAAAACATAATAATGGTTCACAATCATTCATATAAGCAGTAGATAAAGAAAAATGTCCATCTAAAGCAATTGCTGGTAAAGCTCCTTGTAGATTTTCTCCTAACGTTTCTCCAAGTTCCTCATTAATTTTTTTTAATTTATTTTTTTCTATATCATTTAATTTTCTAGGTAATTTAAAAGACTTCATCAATTCTCCAACTATGTGTTCAGAATCTGCAGCAGACCCTCCATTTCCAGCTATTAAAAGTTTTCCGCCTTTTTCATATATTTCTTCCAATATTAAATACGCATTAATAATTTCATTTTTACAACATTCTAATTCATTGTAACGTTGAATTAATAAATCAACGTGTTTATATAATTGTTTATCTAACTTTTTCATAATTTTTCTCCTTTATTATCTATAATGATACTAACGGCCTCATCCAAAGAAGATATATAATAATCTTCTCCTAAATTTTGATATTTTGAAGATACCAATATAGTATTACACCCTGCATTTTTGCCAGCTAATATGTCTACTTCGGAATCACCTATCATAAATGACTGAGATAAATCTATATTAAAATCTTTAGAGGCTTTTAAAATCATTCCTGGTTTTGGTTTTCTACATTCACATTCTACTTTTAGTTCTGAAACTTCTCCTTTATATCCCTTATCAGGATGATGAGGACAATAATATATTGCATCTAAATATGCCCCACTTTCGCCTAAAATAGTTTCCATTTTATTATGAATACTAATCAATTCATTGTAACTTGATTCGCCTCGAGCAATTACAGGCTGATTAGTAATTACAATGACTAAATATCCCAATTCATTAAATTTTTTAATTGTCTTAGCAACACCAGGTATTAATTCAAACTCATCACTTTTTTTGACAAAACCAACATATTTATTAATGGTACCATCTCTATCCAAAAAAATTGCCTTTTGCTGATTTCTTAAATTTTTTTGTTCTATTATTCCCTTTTGTAAATCATCCTCAACTAAATAATATCTTTCTGGTGTTCCCATGTCTTTTACATATTCAGGACTATCATAAACAAAAATTCTTCCAGTTTGAGAAAGTGGTTTTAATATTTGTCTATCTAAATCGATTTTAGAATTATGAATATCTATATTTAAGATATCTGGCGATAAAATATGTAGTCCAGCATTTACTCTATTTTTATAAAATTCTGGTTTTTTATCTTCCTTAAAAATCCATTTTTTAATAATTGATTTTTCATCAGAAATTATTAATGCACTATCATATGGATGGTTATTAGGATGTGTAAATAAAGTCGCAAGCGCTTTATTTTTTTTATGAAAATTTATAAATCTATGAAAATCAATATCAAAAATTATATCGCCATTTAAAAGAATAAAATCTTCTGTTAATTTGTCCTTCATTTGAAATAAGGCTCCAGCATTCCCTAGTGGTTCTTTTTCATAAAAATATTCAATTTGGACACCAAATGATTTTTTTGTAACTGGTGAAATTTTACTACCATCCCCAAAATAATCCATAATAATATGACCTAAATGACTAATCGTAATAATAATATCTGTAATCCCATAATTTTTTAGATTATATATTTCATGTTCAAGCACTGGCATTCCATTAATCAAAATCATTGGCTTTGGAATATCATTAGCGATTGATGAAATTCTTGTCCCTTTTCCACCAGCCATTATAACTGCTTTCATATTATTTTTCCTCATCAATAGGTGTATAGTTTTCAGGTGAATAATGAATTACAGTTGCACCATTATTATCAAATTCAAATGGAATATACATTAAATCTTTCATAGCATTTTTGACTTTTTTTTGATTTTTTGGCTGAACATAAAAAACTAAAAATCCTCCACCACCTGCTCCTAAAAGTTTTCCACCTAGCGCACCAGCTTTAATTCCCCTTTCATATAATTTATCTATTTCACTTGTAGAAATAGCTTTACCAGTTTGTTTTTTTAGTTTCCACGATTCATCAAGTAATCGCCCAAAATCATCTAAATCAGTGTTATTATTAGTTAATATTTCTTCAGCTTTATCAACCATTTCATACATTTTATTTAATTTTTCTTTTTTTTCTTCTATACTTGTTTTATTATTTACTTTTTGAATTTCTGCTGAAAATCTTGTAAAACCAGTAAAAAACATCATTAAGTTATTATTCAATTGTTTTTTTCTTTCATTTGGTATAATAATTGGAATTACCTCATAACCATTTTTGCTAAAATTAATTCTATTAAACCCACCATAAGCAGCAGCAATTTGATCTTGCCACCCTCCTGCTTCATTACACAATACTCTTTCCAAATATATAGCATCATTAGCCAATTTCTTTTTATCAATATATTTTCCCTTTAATGCATAAAATGCCTGTAACATGCCAACTGCAAAAGAACTACTTGTACCTAATCCTGATCTTGCTGGTAAGTCTGCTTCGTATGTTAGTCTAATTTTATGCATATCTAACATTTCCATTGCATGTTTAATTAAAGGGTGTTTAATTTCCTTATTATTTTTTACTCTCTCTATTATAGAATAAGACAATTCCGTAGAATATTCAAAAAAAGGTGGCAAATGACGAACATTTACATAGCAAAATTTATCAATTGTTGTTGATATTACCGCTCCATTATTTTCTTTAAAATATTCTTCCATATCAGTTCCACCACCAAAAAATGACATACGAAATGGTGTTTTTGTTATTATCATATTATTTTACTCCTTTACAATTATAATTTATATAATATTATCCATTCTTTTATCAATTAATTTTCTTTCTTATCTTTCAAAATTTTTCTATTTAATATAAATGTAATTGAAATGACAACAAATGAAACACACAATTTTGCAACAAACTCATCTATATTGAATATTTCTACAAGTAAAACTAATAATAATGTATCAATTATTACAGAGCCAATTCGAACTAAAAAGTATTTTCCTAATTTAATTATTTCATTTTTAAATCCACTAATTTTAGTATGAAAAACTACTTTTAAATTTAAAAAATAAGATACTAATGATGCAATAAAATAAGAAACAATAGATGAAATGACATAATAAATAGAAAAATTTAAAAATAGTTTATAAAGAACTAAATTTAATAAAACTGTTCCAACGCCACAAATACCGTAAGCAATAAATTCATGATATTTTTTTAATAAATTTTTTAACCTTTGCATATTTCCTCGTATTCATTAATAAATTGTTGAATTAACACATCATTTGAATATATTTTTAATATTTCGCTTCTTGGAATTTCATAGTTTTTACGATTATTTATGACTTCTAATATTTGTTTAGCCAAATCTTTAGCATTATTTCGTTTAGCAATTCTTCCCATATTTGTATTTGAAACAATAGTTCTTACTCCAGGCAAATCAGATGCAACAACAGGTGTTCCACATAACATTGCTTCTAATTGTACTAACCCAAATGCTTCTAATGAATTAATACTAGGTAAAACAAAAACATCTAGTTCAGAATAAAACTTTGCAAGATTTTCTTCTTTAATTTTTCCCAAAAAAGTAACATCTTCAATATTACGATCTTTTATGTATTTATTAAGTTCAGGATAAACACTTCCTCCAGCAATATTTATATAATCTCCTGCAATACGTAATTTAGCATCAGGTAATTGTTTTTTAATAATTTCAAAAGCCTTTAATAAAACGTTAATTCCCTTTTCTTCAACTATTCTTCCACAAAAGCCAATAGAATTTTTTATTCTTTTACATTTTATTGGAGTAATTTCTTTATAAATTGGAGCAATACTTACAGCTTTAGAAATATAATTTTTAGCAACTCTTGAACTTTTTGCATAATCTATTGATGTAAAAATCACTTTTTTAGCTCTTTTAAAAGCTGCATTATGAGATATATCCATGACTTTTACAATAAATCGATCAATTAAAGAAGAAGATAAATTTATATCACAGTGATACGTTAATATTAACTTTTTGGTGTTAATTAAATGTGAAATTATTCCAGACTCTAACATTGGGGCATGTAAATTTACTACATCAGCATTCTTTGAAAGTTTTTTTGCATAACGTATAAAAGCAGGACTTACAGTTCCTTTACTAATTTTCATCCAAATAGGTGCTCTAATAACTTGTACTGAATTAATTATTTCCTTTGCTGGTAATTTATTGTGATTAGAACAAAGAACAGTTATCTTATTATTTGGATCTTTAGCAAGTTTTTCAGCCAGTAGTCTTACTCCTTCTGATATTCCACTAATATAAGGGTAATAATAATTTAAAACAAATAATAATTTCATAAATTTTAATCCTTTTCAACTTTATATAACGCTCCAGGGTATATTGGTACGCCATTTTTAATTTTTTTATTTACATATTCATATTTTATACCTTTATCTAAATAATTATAATAAGCTCCATAAAACGCAGCATTATTTTTAGAAATATATACTTTGTTAGTTAAGGATAATTCTGACAATTTTACTAATTCATTATTAATAATAATTGAATATTGTAATCTCTCACCTACTTGAGGAAGTAAAAAGGCACTATTTCCAATGGCTAAAATAATAAGAATATTAACAATTATTTTATTTATTTTTGTTTTAGAAAACATTAAATACAACATTGCAATAAATGGAATTAAATATATTTGTGGATAATATCTAGCTTGCCATACTATTGGTAAAAATGGAATAGGAGCAATAATTCCAAAACAGGCAAGTCCCATAACTATTGACCATTTTGATTTCTTCTTAATTAAAGTATAAAAACCATAAATTATAATTGGTAACGATAAAACTAATAGTCCACTATACCAAACACCTAATCCGCCAATTCTTATATCAGGATATCTAATACTATTCATTTCAGACTTCCATACTGTAAATGGAATTTTTAATTTTGGAGCCTCATCATACCATGTATTAGTTTTTGAAAAAGTTGCATATAAAAACTTTTCAAAATGATTATAATTTTTAAATAAAATTGGTTCATTATTTGATTCAATATCAATTGCTCCTTCTCCTTTTAAAGGATAAAATGGATGACCATATTTAAAATAATTTTTTACATATGAAGATGAACCAACTATTAAAATGCTAAATGCAAAAATAGATACGAATAATATGATTAATTTTTTTGCAATTTTATAATTTTTCTTTAAAATTTCATATATAATTACATAACCCCCAAATAATACTGAAAACATTCCACATATAAGTAGAGCAGTAAACTTAGTATTACAACAAATTATTATACTTAAAATCAAGATAAAATAAGTATCTTTATTTTTTCTATTACCTCTTTCATCAATCATCTTTAGTAAAGCAAAAATTACTAAATATAATGAGCTAGCAACAATTGAATCAATATAATAAGAATGAAATTGATTAAATAATAATGGATTAAAAGATAATGCTACAGAAAATAAAATAGCAGTACATCTCTTAATTTTTTTTTCAGTTAAAAATTTATAAACAAAAACACATAAACAAAAAGCTAAAAGTAAATGTAGAACTTTTCCAGATTCAATATTTCCAAAAAATGAATATAATACTGCGCTCCAAATTTCAGATGCGTTAGCATAATGTTGTGTCCATATATCTCCTATTCCATTATTATAAACTGGATTTAATCCATTTTTCAATAATCCAATTAATTGTTTGTGATAAGTATTTCCATCCCATGATACATCATAAAAAATCATAGAAAAATAAGTAAGAATAAAAAATAAAAAAATCATTAAAGCTGCATTTATAAAAAAATTTTTTTTATTATATTGTTTACCAAAAATTAAATAAACTATAATTATAGAAAATAATAAATCAAAAATTAATAAGCTTTGATTAATAGTTGCCCCAAAAAGAAATAAAATAGAAGTATTTATAATTGTAATTCCAATAAAGCTTAAAATTAAAATAGCAATTAATTTCATATCAATTATTTTATTAATTTTTAAATCAGATTTCATTTATATTAACCTCCTATAGCAATCAAAATATATAAATAAAATTACATAATAGAATTTTTCAAAAATGCAATAATTGAATAAAAATAAAAAATATACTCAATTAAATTATTTTAATAAAATTAAATTCATCTAAATATTTAGATAATTCTTCTTTATTTATAATTTTAATAAAATTATTATTAAAAATCAAGATAAAGTTGTTTTATATCTTAATATAACTGTAGTGTTACAATTGATGTGAAACATTTCTATATAAAAAAAGTAATTCAAGTCGTATAATTGAGTTAACAAAAAAC
>CANQYB010000015.1 GCA_947627975.1 uncultured Bacilli bacterium
CATAAAAAATTAACTCAATTATCTTGAATTAATTTTTATATAATTTTTGTTTCACATCATTTACAAATATACAAAAATAATTGATAAATATCAACTATTTTCGTATGAAGTTTGTTTTGTATAATCACTATTTTTCTCAACTATATATAAATATTTATCTTCTTTAATAAGAATAATAGTACCTTTATTATCATAATCTAAATCTTCTTCATAATCCCACTTTAACTCAACTTTATAAGCTTCTTGCATTTTATTTTTTATTTTATATGTGGTTTTTTCAAAATTTACTATATCAATACTTTTAACAATAGGGAGTTGTTGTTTTCTATCATTGTTAACATTATCTTCTAAATATTTATAAAGAGTATTTTCAACATTTAATTTATAATTGTCAATTATATCTTTATAAACAAATTCTAATCCTCCTACATCATATTTGTTTTCCTTATTAAAAAGAGTATAAAGATCAATAATAAATAACTTGGAAATGGATTTAGCATATTCATCGTAATCTATTTCATCTTTTTCTAAAATATTTTTTAAATTTAAAAATTCATTCTTATATAAAGATCTATCTCTTTTTTGTAATTTATAATCAAAATTATCTATTGTTTCTAATGGTTTTTCTTCTTTTATTTTTTGACTATTAGTGACTTTAAAAAATTTAAAATACAACAAAGTACTTGCCCCAATTAACAATATAGCAACTATTAACATAGCTATAAATCTTTTCATATTATGTCTCTCTTTCTTATTCTTTTTTTATTTGGTCACCATTTTTGGCTATTAAATCATATACAATAATATTGTTTGAAATATCAAGTCTTTTAGAAGTATATTCTTTAAGTTTATCTATATAATCTTTATCAATTGGTTCATCTTTTAAAGGAATATATTCTTCTTTAGAATCATTATAATATACTTTTTCTGTTAAAAAATTAGCATTAGGAAATATTACTACATTATTATTTTTTATATCAAATATATCATGCCCTAATTGATAAGAAGATGAAAAATTCATCATGTTACCAACTGTTGGTAATATATCTATCATTCCCATTGGATAATCATATTCCCCTTTTAAAATATTATTTTTTGTCCATAAAATTAATGGGACTTTCCGGTTTAATTCATTTTTATAATAATCATAATCAATATATCCTTCATCGCCTTCTTCTTTCATTTTAGAAGTTTCAGGATCATAATTATATAAATAATCAAATTCACTTTTGGCTAATTTTGCATCATGGTCACCATAAAATACAAATAATGTTTTATTAAAATGAGAACTATTTTTAATATAAGAGATAAATTCTCCTAAAGCTTCATCAGCATAATGAGCACTTTTTATATAATTTCCCATCTTTGTATCATTTAAATAATCATCTGTAATTTCTTCAACAGTACCATCTTCATTAGTTTGAGTTTTTTTGTAACTTAAATCATAATCAAATAATTCATTATATCCAAAAGGGGAATGATTAGATAAGGTAATGATTGTTCCCATATATTTTTCATGTTCATCTTCAATTTTTTCTAACTTTGGAAGTAATTGTTTAAAAAATGATTTATCTGATAAACCAAGTCCAACTTCTTCATCAATTTTATATGACTCTTTAAAAAACATATCTTGATATCCTAATGAAGGGTGCATTTTTGATCTATTCCACATTGTCATATTATTAGCATGAGTTGAAAATGTATAATATCCTTTTTCACTTAATATTTTTGGTATGGCTACATATTTACGATTATAATAACTTACAAAAACAGTTCCTGATTGAACAGGCATTAAAGAATTATTTAACGTAAATTCTGTATCACTGGAAGTACCTGTTGATACTTGAGAATAAAAATTATTAAAAAACATTCCTTCACTAGCTAATTTTTTAACATTTGGAACTACATCTTCTCCATTAAAAGATAAATCCATTAAAAATTTTTGCATACTTTCCATATGGATGAAAACAACATTGTAATTTTCTAATTTATTAGTGTATTGATTAGATTTTTTTTGGTCATTAGAAGAATTATAAAATTCAACAAATTCTTGAGCAGCTTCTTCATAACCAAAAAGAGAAGAAAATTTTGGTGTCAATGTCTGAACTAAATCATTTACATGATACATAATAAGTCCAAATCTTTCAACTATGTATTGTCTATTCCACTGCTTAGTAAGTCTAGAATAATCAGTTGATGACATTGTAACTAAAGTTACTGCAAAAAATATAGATGATATTAAAATAGTAGATACAAACATTTTTTTTCTTTTTTCAATTTTAGCAATAAAGTTAAGATAATTCCCACTAGTTATTTTTTTGCCAAAATAATAAAAAATTAAGGGAAAAATTATATATATTAATTGGGCTAATTCTAATTTATCTAAAACGGAATCACCAACAGTTTCTAGCTGGCCAATAGAAGAAATTAAACCAACTGAGACAAAATTTTGATAAAAAGAATAATATATTGAATTTATCATAGCAAGAATAGCAAGCACCCAAAGCCAAAATGAAAAATATTTAAATTGATTTTTTACTTTAAATAAATATGCAAAAGAACCAATTAATAAAACACATGCTACATCAACAATTAAAGTTTTAATTGCAAAAAAATTATCAATTGTATAATTTCTTAAAAAAAGATTGTTTAATAATGCTAAAAGAACAAACATTATAAAAAGTTTGTTTGTGGAAATATATTTAATAATATTTTCTTTTAAATAACAAAAAAATGCTTGTATCTTATCTTTCAAAATATATCACTTCTTTTTATCTATTTTAAACAATTATATCATATATTTTAAAATATTGAAAACTAATTTCTCTTATTTAATATTTAAAAAATATATTATTTTTTTTCTCATATTCTAATGTAGTTTTTTCTCCATGCCCTGGAAATAAAATAGGATTACTATTAATTTCGGAAAGTTTTTTTATACTTTTTATAAGTTCTGTTTTACTTCCACCTTCTAAGTCCCATCTACCTACACTATCTCTAAATATAAAATCTCCAACAAACATAATATTTTCTTTTTCAAAATAAAAACTAATTGAATCATTTGAATGTCCTTTATTTCTTGATATCTTAAATGAAAAATCTTTAATTTTTATTAATTTATCTTTCCATTTATAATCAATAACTGGACAATTATAAATACTTAATAATTCATTTAAAGCTCCAATATGATCAAAATGATAATGAGTAATTAAAATAGCTAAAACATTTCTTCCATTAATTTTTTTTATTATTTTTTTTATATCATCTCCTGGATCAATTATTAAAATATCATTTTTTTTACTTAAAATATAACAATTCTCAGCTAAATATCCTGTAATTAGTTTATCAACAATCATTTTAATAACTCCAACCAATAATTAATTATATTTTCTTTTAAAAATAATTTAGATTTTTCTAAACCCTTTTTACCCATTTTTAACCTTAAATTATAATCATTTATTAATTTTAAAATATGACTTTCCATACTTTTAAAATTTCGGTTTTTTATTAAAAATCCATCAATATTATTAGAAATAATTTCTCTAGCTCCTTCAGCTGATGAAAATGCTAAACATGGAAGTTTATTGCTCATTGCTTCAAGTAAAACTATTCCAAAAGATTCTGTATAACTTGTCATAATATAAATACTTGCATTTTGCATTAATTTATTAACATCATTACTATTTTTATAACCATGTAAAGTTACTCTTTTTTCTAAATTATTTTCTCTAATAAATTTTTCAAGATTTTTTCTTTCATCACCATCTCCAACAATATCTAAATTCCAATCACATTTTTCTTTTATATTGTTAAAAATTTTTAATAAATCTAAATAACCTTTTTCAATTGATAATCTTCCAACAGTAATTAAATTTTTTTTCTTTAATGAACTTTTTGATTTTGGTATTTCCTTTAAAACATTAGGGATATATAAAGTTTTACATTTATATTTTTTTAATTTTTCTTTATAAAATTGATTTAAATTTTTAGAAACAAGCACTAAATAATCTAAATTTTTAGCACTATTTATTACTTTTTTTGCATATTTCATATTATTATGATGATGATTATGTTCCCAACCAATTTTTATAGTTTTTATTTTTTCCTGACTAAGCCATTTATTAAGATAAGTTTTAGTTGAAATTACATAATCAGAATGTATTTTCTTTAAAGCTTTTTTCATTTCTTTTTTTCTTTTTTTATACATCAAAATTCCATTAATACTATCTTTAAAAAATTCTATTAAATGCATTTTTTTAAAATAATTATTATATAAACTTTTAATTAGTTTAATAAATTGTAATCTTTTAAAAAGTAATTTATATTCTTCAACTTTTAAAGGAAGATTACTATTAATTAAATATTTAACTGTTACTTTTTCATTAATATCATAAATACTTTTATTATATAAATTATAAATAGATATTATTTCAACATTGTAATTATTACACAGCATATTGGCTAAATTAGTAATCGCTTTCTCAACACCACCATAGCCTAAATGAAGTGATAAAATTGTTACTTTTTTCATTTTTTTCACCTAAAAATATTTTAGCATAAGAAAAAGAAGATAACAATCTTCTTCTATGAGTGCCATGCTTCAATAATTTTATAGGGATTATCTTTTGTTCCTATACCTGATACTGTTAAATCATACCAATTAAGCATTGTAATTGAACTATCATCTAAAGTCAAATAACCATCCTCATCTATAGAAAGTATTCTAACTACTTTGTCTCCCCATTGTGGAAGTTGTAAATAATTTTTTTCACTTGAATTAAATTTATATACCCCATTATTTAAATATATTCCCGAATCATTTATATAAGATTTAATAAATTCATATTTATATGTAGCATTTGCTCCTGATTCATTAAAATATAAAGTTTCACATGTATCTCCCTTAACTTCACTATCACAAGTAAATAAATTATTATGTCTTGGACTAGTAAAAGAATTAACTAATTCAAATTGGAGTTGATGAATAGATCCTGTTCCCACATCTTTAATTTTATAAGTGGAACTATAGTAAGCATAAAGCTGAGTTGTTATATTTGTTACATTAGTTTTTTTTATGTCCCAAATAAATTCAGCCGGGTTATAATTATTTGTTGGAATAGGTCCATTTCTTACTAAATTATCTTCTTTTATTGCTTCATCTAGTCCACGATACTCTTGTAGTACATGTCCATGAACATTTATTTTAACATTTGCTAAAGAGCCCTTAACATTTGTATCTGTTAAAGAGCGCATCCATACTCTAACTCCTATATTTATAGTTACACCTTTTTTCAGTATACCAGAATATATATCGATATTATCATCCCCAATAATGCATTCATGTTCATGTTCATCAACACTTGGATTACAAGGCAAAGGATTTCCAACAGGTATTGCAATACTATATTTTAAAGCATTTAAATCTTTAAAAGAACTTTTTAAATCTATACGAATATATTGATCAGTTGAACCATTATTTGTTATAGAAAATGTATAAGGCGTTGAAGATGAACCTTCTTCATCTGTTAAAGGTACAGGAGCTATTGATAAAGTTGATGAACCATTTGTAAAAGTGGTTGTTAAACTTCCCGAAGAAACAGTTCTTGATACATTTGTTGAACTTGAAGAAAAAGAAGCATATGAAGAAGAAGTTATTAAAGCTAGTAAGCAAAAAATAGAAATAGATAAAATTAATACTTGTTTAGCTACAAACTTTTTCACATAACACGCTCCTTCCATTATAATAATGATATCATATTTAATTTCTTTTTTCTATAAAAAAAAAGCCTATATGACTTTAGGAAAATCTTAATACTGTTTTTTTTCTTTTTTCGATTCTTAGCTTATCAGCAATAGTTGCAATAAATTCTGAATTTGTAGGTTTTGATTTATCAAAATCAACACTATGTCCAAATATTTCATCCATTAAATCATAGTCCCCTCTATTCCAACTTATTTCTATAGCATGTCTAATAGCTCGTTCAACTCGAGATGGAGTAGTTTCATATTTAGCGGCAATACTTGGATATAATTCTTTAGTAATTGCTCCAATTAAATCGGGATTTTCATACATTTTAATTATACTATCTCTAATATATTGATACCCTTTAATATGTGAGGGAACTCCTAAAGAATGTAATAAGTTTGTAATATATAAATTTAAGTCTAATACAGCAATATTATCATCACTAGTTTTTAAAACATCAAGTATTCTTTTTTCTAAAAACTTATAATCAACAGGTTTTAGTAAACAATAATCAACATTATATTTTGATAAAATACTGTCAATTGTTGAAGAATTATAACTAGATAAAGCAATTATTTTAATATCTAAATTTAATTTACGAATATCTTCAATGACTGAAATGCCATCAACATCAGGCATTACTAAATCTATTAATACTGCATCATATCCTAAGTTATTACTAACTAATTCCTCTATAGCTTCCTTTCCATTATTTATTGTTTTTAATATTTGAATTACTGCGTGATTTTCAAAATATTCTTTTATAGAATTTAAAAAGTTTTCATTATCATCTACTACAAGAATTTTTGCATTTTTGTTCATCTTTCCTCTCCTTTTTTACAGCACGCAATTAAATTATATACATAAAAAAGACAAAATACTAGAAAATATTTTGTCGAAATATATTAGTTTACACAATTTTATGTCGAACTGTAAAATTACGATCTACAATTGCTTATTATAGCTTCAAAATTTTTTATATTTATAGCTGATGTAGATACTAAATATCCATCTAAATTATTAATATCATTTAAGTCTAATACATTAAATTCTGTAACGCTTCCTCCATATAAAACTATACTATTTACTTTATATGATTTAACCATAAAATTTTTTATAAATGTTATAATTTCTTTTAATTTATTTATCTCACAGACTTCTCCCGATCCAATTGCCCATATTGGTTCATAAGCAATTATAATATTTTTATATTTTTCGGGAGATATTCTATTAAAAATTTCAATAATTTGTTTTTGAAGGATTGTTAAAGTTTTTTTACAAGATTTTTCTTCTTTTGTTTCACCTATACATAAAATAGCATTCATATTATTATCTACTATATTATTAATTTTAGATATAATAATTTTATCATTTTCTTCAAAATTATTTCTTCTATCATAATGTCCAACTAAACAATATTCAACATCTAAAGATGCTAAATCTCTAGCACTAACCTCTCCAGTAAATGATCCCTTTTCATATTCAGAAACATTTTGAGCTCCTAAACTATAGTTTCCATTATTATAAAAGCTTAAAAAAGGAAAAGAAGGACAAATTATAACATTATCTTTTTCTTTAATAAATTTTTCAATATTATTTTTATAAATTATATTTTCTTCTAAATTAAAATTCATTTTTAAATTTGCAACTATTATTTTCATTTTAAATCCTCTTTTCTAATTGCCTCTAAATATCCCTTAGCTAAATATTCTAACGTTGCTCCACCACCAGTAGAAAGATAAGAAACACAATTATTTAGTCCCAAAGTATTTATAGCTCCAACACTATCTCCTCCACCAACAATAATGTTAGCATTATCTCTATTTAAACTTTTAAATATTTCTTTTGTCCCATTAATAAATTTTTCATCTTCATATTTACCCATCGTTCCATTTAAAAATACAGTTTTTGATTTTTTTAAAATTAATTTATATAATGAGATTGTTTCACTGCCAATATCATAAATTATTTCATCATCATTAACTTCATCTATTTTTTTCAATTTAAAATAATTTTTATCATCATTATTACCAACAACTACATCTTTGGGTAAATATATCTTACTTCTGTAATTTTTCAAAATATTTTCTATTTCTTCTTTTAAGTCTTTATTTATTATAGATTTTCCCACATTATAATTTTTTACATATAAAAATGTATTTGCAATTGCACCTCCTAATAAAAGATAATCACATTTTTCTATTAAATTTTTTATTACAGGGATTTTATCATCAACTTTTTTGCCACCCATTACAATTGTAAAAGGTTTTTTAGGATTATTTACTAAATTAGAAAGATTTTTTAATTCTTCTATAATTAGAAAACCAATTCCTGATTCTACATATTTTGTAACACCATATGTTGATGCATGTTTTCGATGAGAAGATGCAAAAGCATCATTTATAAAAACATCACATAAAGAAGCATAAAATTTTGAAAGTTCTTCACTACAAGAGCTTTCTTCCTTATTAAATATATCTCTAAATCTCGTGTTTTCTAATAATAAAACTTCTTTATTTTTTAATAATTTTACTTTTTTTATAATATCTTCTTTTTCATATGAAGCAAATTTAATTTTTTTATTCAATAGTTTTTCTAAAATAGGAATAACTATTTTTAGGGAATTATTTGCAAAATCATCCTCTGATTTTATTTTCCCCATATGTGACATTAAAATAATTTTGCAATTTTTTTCAAGTAAATAATTTATAGTTTTTAATGAAGCAACTATTTTTTTATCATCTATTATTTTATTTTCAAAGGTAGGAACATTATAATCTACTCGAACTAAAACTGTTTTATTATCTAAATTAATATTTTGAATATTCATATTCAACACCTACAATTTTTCTAAAGTTCTTATTAATTGATAAGTATAACTATATTCATTATCATACCAAGCAACAATTTTAATAAATTGTTCATCACCTTCAATTACTTTGGTTAATAATCCATCTACTAAAGTAGCACAACTTTTTCCAAGAACATCAGTAGATACAATTGGATCTTCAGTATATGCTAAAGTCTGGGATATATTGTTTTTTAAAGTTTTATTTATTTCATCTTTGCTTACTTTTTTTTCTAATGTCAAAGTTATATCTAATAACGATCCATCACATACAGGAACTCTATATGCTATACCATCTAATTTTTTATCAAGTTCTTTTATGACTTTACCAATTGCCTTAGCTGCTCCAGTAGATGTTGGAACAATATTAATAAAAGATGCTCTTCCTCGTCTTGATTCAATTCCTTTTTTATGAGGTATATCAAGAGTAGCTTGATCATTTGTAATGGCATGAACTGTTATCATATACCCTTGTTTAATTTTAAAATTATCATTAATAACTTTTAAAATTGGCGCTAAAGCATTTGTCGTACAGCTAGCTCCAGAAATGATTTTTTCACTTCCATCTAAAATATCATCATTGACATTGGCAACAATAGTTTTAATATCTCCCTTAGCAGGTGCAGAAATTAAGACTTTTTTAGCTCCAGCATTTATATGTTTATACGCTTTATCATATTCAGTAAAATGACCACTGCACTCAAGAACAACGTCAATAGACAATTTATCCCAAGGTAAATTTTCTGGATCACTTTCATTAAAAATTCTTATTTTTTTAGAATTTATTATAATATTGTTATCATCGTATGAAATTTCATTTTCTTTATAAGTTCTATGAGTTGAATCATATTTTAATAAATATGCTAAAGTTTTAGCATCACATAAATCATTAATTGCTACTACTTCTAAATCCTTTTTTTCTTCTATAATCCTTAATGCTAAACGTCCTATTCTTCCAAATCCATTAATTGCTATTTTTTTCATTATTTTTCCTCCTAATCATTAAATACACTATTTCCTATAAATTCTCTTAATACTGAAAAATTGGGTACTATTTCTTTTGTTATTGGACAAAAAGATCTTAAAAAACTTATTAATCTGTTTGCTTCTTCATAAAATAAAGATGTAATATCAACACTTTGAAGAAGTGGCTCTGCAAAAACTTTTAATACGCCAAGTTCATATGCTAATGCCGTATTAATTATAAAATCAGCTTTTTCTTGATATAAATAAATATTTTTTTCTTCAGCTAATTTTATTTTGTTCCATCTTCTTAATGTTTCATTGACATCAATTGATCTATATTCATTATCTCTTACTATTAATCTTATTAATCTTAAATCAATGGTTGAAAGATGATTATGACGATCAATATTTAACCCAATAAAGGGACTTACATATATTTTGAATTTTAAATTTTCATCTATATTTTTAAGTAATTTATCATTTAAACAATGTAGTCCTTCTATAATTATTATTTCATTTTCAGATAGTTTCATGCTCTTTTTATTAAATTCTTTTTTACCCGTTTTAAAATTAAAAGTTGGTGGATATATTTCAAATCCATTTATGAGTTCTTCCATATCTTTTTGAAATAAATCCAAATCAATTGCTTCTAAATTTTCAAATTCATAATCTCCATCTTTATCTTTTTTTGTTTCTAATCTTTCTTTGAAATAATCATCTGTTGATAACGATTTAACTTTAATTCCATAAGTTTTAAGCATTAGGGATAATCTTTTAGCTGAAGTGGTTTTTCCTGATGATGTTGGTCCAGAAATTAAAACTATTTTTGCGTTTTTTTTAATTATTTCTTTAGCAGCATCAGCTATATTTTGCAAAGCCATCATTTCATTACACATTACAAATTCTTTAATATTGTTAGTTTGAACTAAATAATTTAAATCACTAACATAAGAAACATTAAGTTTATGTAACCAATTTCTATAATTCTCAAATGAATCTAAAGTTTTTTTGAAATGATGATATTCTGGAAGTTTATCATTTGAAGATATTGTTGGATATATAAGAATAATATTAGAAAGACGATATTCAATATCAAAACTGGTTAAAACTTTAGTATTATGTGGAAGCTCTGTGTAAAAATAATTATAATAGTTTTTTAATTTAAATAAAGTAACTGTATTAGAAGCCAAATTTTTTATATTTTTACATTTTTCATCTTCACCATAATTTAAAAAATATTTAATTGCTTGTTTTTTTTCAATAATTAATCTTTCAAATGGCAGATTTTCATCAATAATCTCTTGCATTTTCTTTTTTAATTTTACACTATCATCCTTAGTAAATTTTTCTTTTTTTATAATTTTAATATAAATTCCCTTATCAATTGAGTTACAAAAATAAACTTTTGTTTCTTTTCCCCATAATTCTAATGATGCAACATATAAAACAAATTTAAGAGCTGCTTGATACATTTTATTACCATAGACATTATTTTTTGTTATGCAAAAAACATTTGAATTTTTAGTTATTTCTTCATTTGCTTTTTTTACTGTATTATCAATACTAATTCCCATTATTTTTTCATTTGTATAATCTATATAATATTCAATTAAATCCTTTACATATAACGGTCTTTTAAAGCTTTTTTTAAATTGATTATTAAAAGTTATTTCAATATTATTCATTAAAATCCCTCTATTCTATTAATATTATAGCATTAAAAAAAATATTATAGCATTATTTGTCGCATCATTTCACGTATATTTTACACATCAATTGCTTAATTTATTATTAGGTGATAATTTTGAATTTAATTCCAAATGTTATAGAAAAAAAATTTAATGGAGAAGTTGCATATGATTTATATTCTAGGCTTTTAAATGATAGAATTATATTTTTAACGGGCGAAATTAATCAGCAAAGTGCCAATATAATTGTTTCAGAACTTTTATATTTAGACTCTATTTCTAATGATGATATTTATTTGTATATTAATTCTCCTGGGGGAGAAGTATCATCTGGATTTGCAATTTATGATACAATGAATTTTATAAAAAGTGATGTTTCAACTATTTGTATAGGGCTTGCTGCATCTATGGCTGCTTTTATTCTTTCCAGTGGAAAAAATGGAAAAAGACATATTTTGAAAAATGCCGAGGTAATGATTCACCAACCTCTTGGTGGAGTACAAGGACAAGCAACGGAAATAGATTTAGTAGCCAAAAGAATTATAAAGCTCCGCCAAAAACTTAATCAAATACTTGCTAAAAATACTAATCAAGATATTAAAAAAATAGAAAAAGATACAGATAGAGATTATTATATGGAAGCAAAAAAAGCATTAGATTATGGAATTGTTGATTCTATTCTCTAATGCTTTTATGTTTTTTTATAATTTCACGAATTTTAATAAAATGATGATTTATTCCTGATTTACCAATTGTATAATCTGTTTCAAGAGAAATGATATTGGCAAGTTCAGTATATGAAACTTCTGGATATTTTTCTCTATAACTTATAATAAGTTTGCTTTTTTCATCAAGTATGTCTAATAAATTATTTTCTTTTAAATAATTTATATCTTCTAATTGTTTAAGTCCATTTTTAATTGTTTTTTCTTGATTAGCTATATCACAATTGTTTAAACGATTAACCATATTTTTATGATCTCTATAAATTCTTATGTCTTCAAAATAAAACATACAATTAATAGCTTTAATCAATTTTAAAACATCGCTAATTTTTTCAGCTTCTTTTATATATAACATATAATTATTTTCTCGTTTTAATAATTTACAATTAATGTTAATTTTTTTTAATATCTTTTTGGCAAATTTAGCATGATTTTGTTTTTTTATTGTAAATTCTAAATGATATCCACTATTTTTGGGATCATTTACACTACAAGTTGCTAAAAATAATCCTTTTAAAAATGCTACACATTCTTCTTTATTATTAAAATAATATTCTTCAGTTAATTTTTTTAAATCTTTTTTAATATCTAATAATTTTTCTTTTATTTCTAATATATATATTTGTTTTACTCTCAATTTTTTTTGAATTCTGACAATAATATTTATATTTATATTATATTTTCTTTTAATATTTTTATATATTCTTCTTGCAACTGAAGCATTTTCTGAAATTATTTCTATCTTATCTTTTTTTATCTTACCAATATATTTTAAAAAAGTTAAAAGAATAATTTCATCTTCAATTATATTATCGTCAATTTTAGATATTTCATCTTTAATTTTAGTTGTAAATGTCATAATTACCATCCATTAAATAAGAAAAAATCAGATAAGCTGTTTTTAAAGAATCATGACGAATTACATTTTCTTCTATTAAAAATAATTTATCCTCAATTATTTTTACATTTAATTTTTCTAAATTTTTTTTATCTAAAAAAACTGGATCTTTTTGTTCAACTGTTTTATATTTTAAAGCAATATTTTTTTCAATGGGTGTATTATTAGCAATAACAACATTTACGGCATTTTTCCATAAGTATTTATTTATCATTTTAACATGATCTGAAACATTAAAATTATCTGTTTCACCGGGTTGAGTTACTAAATTAGATATATAAATTATAGGTTTTTTGGCCTGTTTTAAAATTTTAACCATTTCTTTACATATTATATGAGGTAAAACTGATGTCAGTAAACTGCCAGGACTAAATATTATTAAATCAGCTTCATTTACAGCTTTTACTACTTCTTTATTAATTTTAAATTTTTTATCATAAAATAACTTAACTATTTTTGAGGAATTTTCAGTAATTTCTTTTTCTCCAACTATAAATTCATTATTTTCAGTTTTCCCAATTAAATCCACATTATCTTCAGTAATTGGTAAAACTTTTCCCTTAATATTAAATAATTTTGAAAAAGTTAATACAGCATCAGATAAATTTCCCTTAATATCGATTAAAGCTGCTAAAATTAAATTTTTAATTGAATGTTGAGCCATTGATGTTGATTTATTAAATCGATAATTTAATAAATTTAAAATGTCATTATCAGTTGAAGACATACTAAGTAAAACTTTACTAATGTCCCCAACAGCTGGAATATTCATTTCTTCTCTTAATTTTCCAGTTGATGTTCCATTATCAGAAACACTTACCACCGCTGTAATATCTAAAGGAAATAGTTTTAAACCCTTTAATATTTGCGAAAGTCCTTTTCCACCACCAAAAATAACTATTTTTTTCATATTTATCATTCCTTAAATAACATTTTATCATTTAATTTCCATCTTGTAAATTTTATAAAATTTTAAAAAAAACATAAAGTCAAATTTATGTTTTTTTATCTTGAAGTCCAAGACCATCCTTTTTCATTTTTTATAGCAGAAATAGATTGATTTCCTGTTGGTGTTGTATTTTCCTTATGAGAAGAACTTGTAAAATTCCAATAACCATTAGCTATAGAAAAATGTAAATGAGGACCGGATGTACATTTATCCCATGTTTGAATACTTGGATTTCCACCAACAGCTCCAATAGGAGTATTAGATGTAACCATTTGTCCAACGCTAACATACATAGCTGATAAATGGGCATATTCCGTTGTATACTTTTTACCATTTATATTATGTTGAATATATATAATATTTCCACCACACTTATTTTGGGGACTAACTGTTACAACTAAACCAGCAGCAGCGGCATATACAGTTTTACCATAGGAATTTTCACTGCCATACCCTCCTAAATCAATTCCTCCATGTCCAGATCTATATCTTTGATTTACTTTAGCTCTTACGAGTGGTCTTAAAAAACCAACATCAGATATAATATTTCCAGATTTATTATAAAAACAATCTTGAATATAATCATTATTTTTACAACCAGCACTTTCATACATTGCAATTATTTTTTTCTGAGCATCTATTTGTTGGGAATAATCCATACCAATTTTTACAACACTATCTAAATATTTATCAAGTTCATCTTTTTTTTGTTCTAATACTACTTTTTGTTTTTTTAACTCTTCATTTCTTTTAGCAAGATCAATTTGCAATTGTTTTTTTTCTTCAATCAAGTTTTTTAATTCTTCTAATTTTTCTTTTTGATACTTAGAAATTTGCTCAGTAATGGCAAATCTTTTTATTAAATCTGACACAGTATTTGATGAAGCTATATAATCTAGATAAGTAGTTTTCCCCTTACTAATTTGTAAAAATCGTAAAAGTTCATTCATTTCCTCAGTTGTTTTTTTTATATTTTCTTCACTTTCTTTTATTTTTATTTTTGCTTCTTCAACTTTATTTTCGTTATCTTTAATTTCATTTTCTGCATTTGCTATTTCTTTTTGTTTTTGATTTATTTGTGCTTTAGTATTTGCACTAAGCGTATCATTTTGATTTTTTTTAGCTTGTATATTTGCTAGTTCATTTTTATAATCAGACAATTTTAGGTTATTTGCCGCATTAGTATTTATAAAAAAACTAGAAAATAGCATTGTAAATATACACAAACCACATATTATTTTTTTCATATTTTTAAATACTTTCTAGCAGAACGATAACTACTTAACATTCCTACGACTGCTCCAATAACAACAATAACAATTGAAACCTTAAATATAATATTAGAAGGATTTTCAAGTTTAATTATGTTACTAAATAAATGCCCATTTAACTTGTCATATGTTAATATATATCCATAAATTGTTATAATTATTGGCACTATTGAACCTATTATTCCTAATATAAACCCTTCAAATAAAAATGGTAATTTAATAACTATATTACTTGTTCCAACAAGACGCATAATATCAATTTCATTTTTTCGTGAATAAATTGTTATTTTAATAGTATTACTAATTAAGAAAGCGGTAACTAAAATTAGGGCAATAACAATTATAATTGTAGCTTTTTCAACAATATTAAATGTAACAATTAATTTATCAACAATTTCTTCTCCATATTTTACTGAATCAATATGTTCAAGTTTTTTTATACTTTCCGAAACTGCCTTTAAATTTTCAGCATTTTTAACTTTAATAGAAAATTCATTTTGTAAAGGATTAGTTTCTTCTGTCCATTCAGACATTATAGAATTAAAAACTTCTGATTCTTTTTGCATTTGGTTTTTTACATCTTCCTTTGATTCAAAAATAATTGAATCAATTCTAGAATCCTTTTTTAACTTTTTTTGAATATTAGTAGCATCATCAATAGAAGAATCTCTATCAAGAAAAACTATTATAGATAAATTATTTTCAATTGCTTTCGTGAAATCTTTAACATTTATAGAGACTATTATAGCAATAGATACCATTATTAATGTTATTGTAGTACATATAATTGAGGCAAAGCTCAAACTAAAATTTCTAAAAATACTTTTAAAAGCATCTTTAATATTTTTTGATAATATTCTAAATGGCTTCATTTTCTTTATAACTTCCTTTCGCAAAATCTCCTTTTAATATTCCATGATCTATTAAAAGTACTCTTTTTTTCATGCGATTAACAATATCTCTATCATGAGTAGCCATAATTACAGTTGTATGCATTTCTTTATTTATATAATCAATAAGTTTCATTATTTCCTTAGAAGTTTTAGGATCTAAATTACCTGTTGGCTCATCACAAATTAAGACTTTAGGCTTATTTATTATTGCTCTTGCAATACATACTCTTTGACATTCTCCACCAGATAATTGATTGGGAAAACTGTGTACTTTTTCTTTTAGTCCAACCCTTTCTAAAGCTTCTAATACTCTTGGCTTTATATCTTTCTTTTTAATCCCCATACTTTCAAGTGGAAATGCAACATTTTCATAAACATTTAATTTAGGAAGTAATTTAAAATCTTGAAAAACTATTCCTATTTTTCTTCGTAATTTGTAAACCTTACGATTGCGAAGCTTTGCAACATTTATACCCCCGACATAAACGTTACCTTTAGTTGGCTTTTCTTCTCGATAAAGCATTTTTATTAATGAAGATTTACCACTAGCAGTACTTCCAATAATAAAAACAAAGTCTCCTTTTTTTATTGATAAATTAATATCAGCAAGGGCAGTTACGCCATTTTTATAAATTTTATAGCAATTTTTAACTTCAATTAATTCCATTATCTTACCACCTTAATTATAAACATTATATCAAAAAAAAAGAATTAATTAAATGGTAATTTATTCTTTTTTATTCCGCCCTTTGCTTCAAAGCAATCATTTATAGTAATAAAAGCTTCTGAATCTATTTCTAAAGCTCTTTTTTTAAAAGCATAATAATCCTTTGTATTAACAACACACATTATCATCTTAGTTTTTTTCTTACTATACCCACCTTCAACATTAAATATTGTAACTCCTGTATTCATTTCTTTTAAAATCATTTTTTTCATTTCTTTTATTTTTTTTGTATAAATTAAAAATAATTTAGAATCACTTATTCCCAAAATTAATTTATCTACTATTAAACTTTTTAAAACAATTATGATAAAACCATATATTGCTTTTTTAAAATCAAAAACTATACCAGATATTATAACTATCAAAATATTAGTATAAAAAATTGTATTGCCTGGCGAAACATTTTTTCGAAATTTTAATCTATCAGGTCCCATATTTGAGCCATCTACTTCATAACCAGCTTTAAAAACTAAAGATAATGATAGTCCTGATAAAAAAGCACTAAATAAAACTAATATTACATTGTCATTAATATTTATATTAATATTAAAACTTTTTATTATTAAACTTGTTATAAATATTAAAATGGGAAAAAGATAAGCATTTGTTAAAGTTTCAATCAAACTAATCTTTTTTTCTTTTAAAATTATAATAAAAATATTCAAACTTGCAATAATTATTATAGTAAATAATGGATTAATATTAAATAGTTTATAAAAAATTTGAGAAATACCAGAAAAACCACCAGTGACAATTTTATTTGGTAATAAAATTAAATTAAAATTTAAAGCGGCAATTAAGGTACCTAAAAAAACTAAACAAAATTTAAATATTTTATTTTTCATTTTATCGCCTTCTATTTTTTATATTATACTATATTTTTTTCCTTTTGCATATAAATTATTGAGGTGAAAAAATATGAATGGAAATTATTATCCAAATCCAACTTTTCCAGGTGCAGTTAATCAAGAAATTCCCAATGGGCCCAGTTCTTTAAACGAAACTATGCCTATGGAACAAAGTTATATTGAAAATATTTTAAGACTTAATAAAGGTAAAAAAGTTAAAGCTTATGTAACTTTTCCAGATGCAACAGAATGGAAAAATAAAATTTTTGAGGGAATTATTGAACAAGCGGGAAGAGATCATTTAATTATAAGTAATCCCCAGACGGGAGAATGGTATTTAATTTTAATGATATACTTAAATTATGTTACATTTGATGAAAGAATTAATTATGCATATCCATATGCAGAAAAGCAATATAATACAATACCAAACCAACAATAAAGTGATAAAAAATCACTTTTTTTGTGTTTTTTTATTATTAAGAAATAAATTTACCAATTTTTTTTATTTATTAATTTAACATAACCAATCATCTTAATATATCCTAAATTTTCATAAAAAGACTGAGCTACTTTATTATTTGGTTCAGCAATCAATGATATAAAATCACAATTATTATTTTTGGCAAAATTATAAATATATTCAAACATTTCAGTTCCTATTTTTTGTCGTCTATATTCTTTTTTTACACCAAAATTCCAAATAGTTAAAAAAGGTTTTAATTCTTCAACAATATCATAATTAATTATTATAGTAGCTAATCCTACAATTTCTCCATTAACTTTTGCAACTATGTTATGGTAAGCAGGATTATTGTAAATTTCCTCATAAATTGTCAATAATTTTTTATAATTAGTTTTTAAATTATAATTATTATCATAAATATTTATTGCCTCTTTTAAATCTTCTTTTTTAAGTTTTTCAATTATTAAATTCATATTACCACCTATTAATTATTTTTTTTATTATTTTATCACAAAAAATACAAAATTAATAATCTTTATTAGTCAAAAAACTTAATAATAAATAATAAAAAAACCTATAAACTCAAGTTTATAGGTATAAAGAAATTGTCTGTTATCTTTTACTAAATTGTGGAGCTCTACGAGCTTTTTTAAGACCAGGTTTTTTACGTTCTTTGCTTCTTGGATCACGTGTAATAAAACCATTTACTTTTAAAATTTTGCGATATGAAGTTTCACTATTTGGATCAGTGTTTCCATCAAATTTTAATAATGCTCTTGTTATTCCTAAACGTATTGCTCCTGTTTGACCAGAAAAACCACCTCCAGAAACTTTAACATCAACATCAAAATTATTTTCATTATTAGTAACTGTCAATGGTTGTTTTAAATCCATAACTAAAGTCTCATATGGCATATATTCATTAACATCTTTTCCATTTACAATTATCTTACCACTACCATTTTTTATTTTAACTTGTGCTACTGATCTTTTTCTTCTACCAGTTGCAGTCCAAAAATTTTCTTTACTCATAGTTTCCTCCTTATTTTATTTTCATTTCTATTGGTTTTTGAGCTTCATGTTTATGCTCATCATTTGCATAAACAAACAATTTTTTAGCCATTTGTCTACCTAAAGAATTATGAGGAAGCATACCTTTAACTGCTCTTTCAACCATTTCAACAGAATATTTTTCCTTCATTTCTTTTGCTGTTCTTTCTCTTAAACCACCTGGATAACCACTATGATTATAATACTTTTTTTGATTTAATTTATCGCCAGTTAAATTAACTTTTGAAGCATTTACAATAATAACATAGTCTCCACAATCAACATAAGGTGTATAAGTAGGTTTATTTTTTCCTCTTAATACACTCGCAACATTTGTAGCAAGTCTTCCTAAAATTTGATTAGAAGCATCTACTACATACCATGAACGATTTACAGTTTCTTTTTTTTGCATAAAGCTTTTCATAATATTATTTCCTTTCATTATGTGTATCTTTTTTAATCCTTCCCACAGACAAAAAAGAATCCACAAATAAAATGTACCATTTAAAATTATAGGTGAAATAAACTAAAAAGTCAAACAAAATATTATATTTCTTTGCCTTTTTTTAACATTTTATTATTGTTATAAACTTCATATGACTTTAATATAGTTAAAAAAGCTTTTTTATCTACTTTTTTTATGCATTCTTTTAATTTCTCATATTTATCATTAGAAATAACAGTCATTATTATTTTATGATCTTGATTATATTTACCTCCACGAACTTTCAATAAAGTAATATCAGTATTAAATTCATTTATTAATAATTCTTTAATATATCTATTTTTTTTGCTTAAAATAAGTAAAGTTTTACTATTATTAATTCCAACCATAATTTTGTTACTAACTGTAGATAAACACAATAATACAATTATGGAATAAAAAGCTTTATCTAGTCCAAAAATCAATCCACCAATAATAGATATTGAACCATCAACTAACATAATTGCCTTATTAATTGGAATTTTCAAATATTTGCTTAAAGTAAATTCAACAACGTCTGTTCCACCACTTGAAAAACCATTTTTATAAATCAATCCTGCTCCAAAACCAGAAAGAATACCTCCAAGTATTGCTATAAATATTTTTTCAGTACCACTAATATCTATTATATTAGGAATAAATGATGTAATTTTAATTAAAATTGGTGATAAAATAGCTCCAATAATAGTATTTTTAGTAAAACTCCATCCTAATGTAAAATAACTGAATATTATTAAAAAGATATTACAAATAAGTATAAACAATGAGGTATCTATGCCATTTAGCTTATTAAAAACTATGGAAATTCCTGATACTCCACCAGGATTAAAATCATAATTAAGCAAAAAGAGATTAAAACTTAAACTCATTATGAATAAACCAACTAATAATTTTAAATATCTACTAATTTTTTTCATTTTTATCCTTTTTTTAATACACTTTCTATTATATCTTTTATATCTCCATCTAAAACTTTTAACGCATTAGATGTTTCATATCCACTTCGACTATCTTTAACTAATGTATAAGGTTCTAAAACATAGTTTCTAATTTGACTACCAAAATCAATACTTACGTTTGATTTTAAAGATTCTTCTTGTTTTGATTTTTTATCTAACTCAAGTTTATATATTTTATTATATAATAATTTCATAGCAATTTCTTTGTTTTTCAATTGACTTCTTTCGTTTTGAACAGCAACTACAATACCAGTTTTTAAATGGGTAATTCTAACTGCTGAATTTGAAGTGTTTACACTTTGTCCTCCTGCCCCACTACTATGATATACATCTATTTTCAAATCTTTTTCATTTATATCAATATTTATATCTTCATTAAATTCTGGTGTCACTGATACAGAAGCAAATGAAGTATGTCTTCTTTTATTGGAATCAAAGGGAGAAATCCTAACTAATCTATGAACGCCCTGTTCACATTTTAAATATCCATAAGCATAAGAACCACTAATATGAATAGTAACACTTTTAATTCCCGCTTCATCTCCAGGTTGTAATTCTACAATCTCATATTTATAATTATTGTTATTTAAAAATCTTTCATACATTCTTTTTAACATTAACGCCCAGTCCTGAGCTTCTGTACCTCCTGCACCAGGATGAATTTCCAAATAACAATTTAAATTATCATATTTACCATTTAATAATATTTCAATTTCTAAAGTATCTTTTATTTTATCAGTGCTACTAATTAGCTTAATTAAATCATTATAAAAATCTTGATCAAAATCAACAGTTAACATTTTATATATATCTTTTATATTTTTTATATTATCCTTTAAATTATACAAATTATTTAAACTTTTTTTTAGATTTTGATATTCACTGTTAATTATATTGGCTTCGTTTATATTTTCCCAAAAATTTGATCGATTTATTTTTTCTTCCAATTCTTTAATTCTTTTTTCTTTAGTTTCTTCGTCAAAGACGCCTCCCAAAAACTATTAAAGATTTTTCAAAATCATTAATTTTATTTTCAATATAATTTTTATCCATATTACCATATCCTTTTCTATAAATCAAAAAGAAAACTTTTATTTTATTAATAATTTTCGTTTTACTATAATGTTTTCATGTTGTCTACTTGCATAAAAATCTAAACATTTATCTAAATCTTGTTTGGACATATTCATGTTTTCTATTTTTTCAACTAAGTTATTTTCCTCAGATGAAGATAAAAATTTTTGTAAAAATTCTTGATTATTATTTATTTTTTCATAAAACATAAAAGACACTACTTTAAATAAAAAATCATTTAATATAAAACTATCATTAGAAGTATAAGTTTCATTTTGAGATAAGAATTTACTTATAATTTTTGATTTATGAATTATAGCATCATTACTTCTCATAAAAAACTTAAAATTTTCAAATTTTATTTTATTATCACAAGTCTTCATTATTAAATCATTTAAAAACCAATTAGAAATATATGCAAATAAATAATTATCATCAAAAGTATCATTAAAATTATTATAATTAAGAATAGACCCTCTAGATACTAATTCATTTAAATTATAAATATGAGAAATAGTTTTGTCTTTTGTTAATACATAATCCACTGATTTTTCAACATAATTTTTAAAATAATCTTTATAAGACTTTCCAAACAATTTTTTATTTAAATAAATTAAATTATTATCTTCCCAATTTAAAAATCTTTTATCAATAGGAATTTTAAAAAATTTAAAATTTTCTTTTATTATTTGTAAATATTTAGAATCTTCTATTTTTATATTTTTTAAAATTGGATAATCTTCACTTTCTAAAAGATTTACTTGTTCTAATCTTTTTACAATATAACTTAATAATTTAAAATCAGTTAATGAAATTTCATTTAAATTTGAAAAAGAAATTTCTTTTTTTCTTTTTAAAGTATTTAATTTTCTTTTTTCTTCTAAAAGAGTTTTTTCATAAATATTTTTCATAATTTCACCTCTTTAAAATTTGTTTTAATTATTATATCAAGTTTTAATAAATATATAAATAATTTTATATTATTTTAATATTAATTAGTTCTCTAAAAAAAATTCTATAAAACTTTATAGTGTATTAAATACATATAATAACTATATATTGGTATAATGATAGTTGTTAATAATAAAAGTATTTTAAAATAAATAATATTATTACTTATTCCAATTATAAAAAGTAAACCATAACCGACGATTCTTCCAATTTGCATTATCATATTTATAAACAATTGATTTTCAAAATAATATTCAACATTAATATTATTTTGTTTATTGTTAAATCTTTCTATGTTGAAAAGTATTTCTAATATAACAATAAAACTATAACTAATTATATTATAAATAATAAATTCAATTTTTCCTAATTTTATTACTAAACTTATAACACTAATTAAAGAAATTAAACTTCCCCCAATTAAAATACTTTTTTGAATTTTGTTACTGTTTATATTCTTAAATATGTATAACGTTATCATTGAACATACTGCAAATATTGTATTAAAAAAGCCTAAAGTAAACTTGTTTTTCAAGTCATTACAATTATTATAGTAACAAGTGTAGGTATTAGATTTAACAATAATCCATATAATATAGATGATTTATAAATGATTTTTAATCTCTTATTATTTTTAATATTTATATCTTTTAAAAATTTTTTTAAAGCAAATTTTTTATAATTTTGATTTTGTATTTTAATAAAAAATGACAAAATAAATTGAGTACATGCAAGCAACATTATATAAATTGAAACTTTATAAAATGATAATAATTCTATTGAAGTTCCTAAAATTATTGGCATTATTATTTTAGTAAAACTACGTATTATTTTTTTATTCGTAGTATATTTTTTTCTATTACTTTCATTTGTAACAAGGCCTACTATATTATCACATGATCCCCAATAAATAGTTTCAGCAATTCCTAAAATAATAGCAATCGGAATTAAAAAATTTTGAATTTTTTCTCTCAAAAAAACTATTAATATTACAAATATACATTTTATTAGTATTCCAAGTCTAAATACATTTGCAACATTGTATTTTTTTAAAAAGTATCCAATTAAATACATACATATTCCCGTTATTGCATAATCAATAATATAATAAACTGCAACTGAACTTATATTTTTATTAGTTATATTTAATAAATAGGCTACCAAGAAAGTACTTAAAAACAAATCAATTATAGAATTTATAATTTCACAAATCATTAATGATTTGGCTGAAATATTTAATTTTTCATTTTTTATCAAAGTTTTTTCTTTATTCATACAGTCTCCTTGTTTAAAAATTGTTTATATATCAAATATTGTTTTCATCAGTTAAATTTATATCAAATAATTTAAACCTTTTATTTATAAAAAATGATAAAAATTTAGAATTAGTCATTTTTTTATATATATTTATTAAACCTTTTTTTGTTAAATTATAATTTTTGCTTGAACATAACAATTCATAATATACATTATTTTGTTTAGTAAGTTTATTTGTTTCATAAAATCCATTTTTTAAATAAAAATTTTTTCTTTTTTGGGTAATAGGATTATTATCATTAACTTTTTCAATACTTAAAATTACCGTTTTAAATTTATGAGTTAATTTTTTTAAAATGATACTTCCATATCCTTTATTTCTCAAATGTTTATCTATAGATAAATACATTAAATAAGCGATATCTTCAATAAAAATCAAATATATAAATCCTATTGTTTTGTTATTAAGTATTATTTCTTTAAACAACACATTATCAGATTTAGATGTTTTTCTTAATATCCAAAAAGGTATTTGCTCATTTTTTGGAAAAGAATAATTATAAATTTTTTTTACTTTATTTTTATTTTTACTATTAATATAATCAGCATATTCAATCATATATACACCTCTAAAAATTATAAGATAAAATTTAAAAAATAATTTTTTTAATTTAATAAATTCAATAATTATATAATATTATTTTTTATTTTCTTTTTGTATCAAAAAATTTATAGTTATAGTTGAAATTATTGATAATATAAATATTAAATAAAATACATTTTTGCCAATAAATTTTGCGATAATAAATAAAACAAAAAATATTAAAACTTCTGCAAAACATAAACTCATCTGTCCAACTGATGACAATAAATCATTATCGTCTTTTGATTCTTTAATAATATTTTGAATTGATGTTTGAATTGATGTTTCATAAACTTTTGAAACATTATCGCTAATTGTCTTATTTAAAGAAATAATAAATTTGTTTTTTACAAATAAATATATCGATGTAATACTAATTTTAATTAATGTCACTAAATTATTAGATTTTTTTATGTTTTTATCAGTATATTTACCTATTAAAATAATTGTTATAAATTGAAATAATAAAGATACAATGGTAACTATTGAAAATGCTTTAAAATCTTTCAATAGCAAGTATAAATATAATGGAACAAATTGTCTTTCTATTATATGATTTGTTCTTAAAGCATATATAATTTTATATTTACTTTTACTGTGAACTAGATATTTCAAACTAGCTTTTATAACATTTGATTTTTTTTATGGTTTATAATCTATTTTTAATATAGCAAAATATTGTAAAAAAAAGAAAAAAGTAAGTATTATAAATAAAATTATTGTGTTATTACTTATTACTCCCCAAGCAACTAAACTGCTTGCCAAAACTGTACCCAATATTTTACTTATATTATAAAAACTATTAAATCTTCCCCTATGTTCTGTTTCCACATATTTACTTGATAATGCATCAGAAGAAGGATTGGATAATCCATTCAATCCCATTGCTATTACAAATATAACAATATTTGCTAATAAATTTTGATTAACTAATAAAAAATAAGCATATATAACATTAAAAATATTTGAAATTAATATACATTTTGCAATACCTATTTTATTTGATATTACAACAAATAAAGGTGTTATTAGCCCCCATAATAAGAAACCTTATACCATATATTAGTAATATTAAATGTATTGATAATCCATTTTTGTATAGCATAACTGTTCCAAAAGTTTCACTCAACGCATTTGCAAAATTGTAAAAGAATATACCTAAATACATATACTTATATTCTTTTTTATAAAAAAATTCTTTCATTCGTTACTCCATAATTTTTTTTATCATGACCTGTAATATTAGCAAATATTATTGGATTAATTTACGCAAAATTGCTTTTCATTATCACTAAAATGCTATTTTTTACAATTTTATTTTGAATGAGGAAAGATTTGCAATTATTGACAAAATTACTCCCCATAAAACGAATATATTATAGCATGAATAAAATATTTAGTAAAATTATAAGTAAATTTTTAAATACTAAAAAATTAAAAAAATTGTTAATTAAAATATGATAAAAGTAAAAAAATTAAAAAAAATTAGTTTACTTTTATCATATTTTTTGATAACACTTTTTAATTACAGATTACTTCTTATTTATTTTATTAATAAATTTTTCAAATATTTTCATATCATATAAAACTTCTGGATGCCATTGTACAGCAATTATATTATCATTTTCAATTCCTTCAATTATTCCATCTTCACTTACTGCTGTTATTTTAAAATTTGGCGCTATATCTTTTATACATTGTTTATGATAAGAATTAACCTCAATTATTTCTTTTCCATATACACTATATAAAAATGAATCTGGAGCTATTTTTATTTTATGTTTACTTTGATCGATTAATTTATGATTTGGTATGTCTTGTTTTAATGTACCACCAAATATTACATTTATTTCTTGTATACCAGCACATATTCCTAAAATTGGTTTTCTTGAATTATAAAATAGTTCAACTGCTTTTTTAACTAAAGGATACTCATCAAAATTATATTCTTTATTATTAATAGGTTTTTCTCCATAATATTTAGGATGAACATGATTTGAACTTCCTGTTACTACTAATCCATCACATAAATTACAAATTATATCTAAATTTTTTTCAGATAATATAGGAATTAATAGTATATCTAAATTATCAAATATTTCCTTATAGCAACTAGATAAACTATATTTTATATTAAATGGTTTTTCTTGACTATAATTTTCTATTCTTTCAATTATTGCTATTTTCATAAATACACCTTTCTTACTACTTAACACAGTAATTTTTAATTAAAAAATTATTATTTAAAATAAAGAAAATATAAGTATTATAATAACATTACCTAAATTTTACCACAAATTATAAAACTATTCAATATTTGAATTATTAATAAATTCTTTTAAAATATATTCTTGCCATTTTCTACACATTTTTCCAACAAAATCGTGGGGATTTACCCATAATAAAATATGATCTTTTTCTACTGGATTAGTTATTTTTTTATCAAATTCACATATATAAACATTTGCTATTACTTCTATATATCCTTTTGTCTCAGAATAAAAATAAGAACCAATTTTTGCAAATTCTTGAATATTTTTTATCGTATATCCAGATTCTTCGATTAATTCTCTTTTTAATGCCTCTAGTTCTGTTTCAGATTTTTTAAATTCCACCACCTAAATAAAAATAATTTTTGCCATTAGTCACTATACCAATTTTATTATCTTCTTTTCTAATTATAATTGCATAAGATCCTGGTCTTTTTCTATAAATTTAAGGTGAAAGTATAAATAATTATTTACAAAAAATCTTCTAATAAAGCAAAAGTAATTATATTATAAATTAAAAATTCTAATAACGTGTCATCAAAATTATTCAATTATAATTACAATTTATTATCTACTACTTTTTAACCTAAATAATTTTACATTTCGACATGCGATTAAAGAATAAATATATAAATAGATTGCAGATATAGCTTGACCTATATAAGTACAAAATGCACTAGGTATAAATGAACAAAGTAAACGAATTAGTCTTGATAGTAAATAAAATATATTATGTTTTTTATTATTATCATTAATTTGTATATAACTCATTCTTAAAGTCTTTAATGGATCAATCAACATATCTATTATCTGAATTGCTAACATTATTAATAAAATATATAAATTAGGTTTAAAATACCAATAAAGTGTTAAATTCATAATTAATATTGTAAAAAATAATATTGATAATAATTTATAAGCATTTTTACGTGATTCTTTATAGTTAAATTTATTTTCAGCTAAATCTATTTTTGAAGCCGTATCAACAGAATATAACATATCCCATTGTGTATCAGTTGTTAAACTTTCAAAATTTATTGCAGTTGCATATTTTTCTCCAAATGAAAAACTATTACCAAATCCTATTCCATAAATTAAAAACATCCCTAAATTTCTTAAAATATTAAATGATGTGTATTTTATATTTTCTTTTATTTTTAAACAAATTTTAGTTTTTTTATAATACTTTATAAATACCGTACAAATTATTAAAAAATCTATTATTAAAGTTATAATAATTCCAATAAAATCTTTTAAAAATCCTGTCAATAAAATTATTAAAATAAAATTAGTTAAATTAAAGATTACATTTATTTTATTAGATTCATTGTTTTTATTATCATAATAAAGTTTTTGCATAATCATTTGCATAACAAAACTTAAATACATCCAAATAATTGAATAAATACAAAAATTATGATATATATTAACACTCATATTCATGATTTTAATATATATATTAACATTTATAACTAATATTAAAGTTAAAAATCCAACAATTAATAGTCCTAATATCATATTAGAATAAACTACTGCTTGATTGTTAGTTTTCTTTGAAGTAATATTTGGACCTATAGCAAATAAACTAACAAATATCATATAAAAAAATTGCAACGGATATGTAAGAGAAAAAACATTTGATATTTCTTTTGTTATAGTAAAGCCTAAAATTATCCACATGATTATTGGTAATATAGAAATTAATAAAGTATCTAAACTAATTTGTAAAAGTCTTTTCAACTGCATCACCTCAATTAAAAATGTTTGCATTAGAATATT
>CANQYB010000016.1 GCA_947627975.1 uncultured Bacilli bacterium
GCAACTTTTTAATTTGAAAGATTAAACGCAACTGTTTATAAAATATAAGGTTGCATTTACTTTAACAAGTGAGGAAATTCTTTTTTTTAGTTTTTGAAATAATAGTCTATTGTAAAAAAATATTAAATAAAGTATAATTATTATAGGAGTGATTAAAAGTATGAAAAAAAATATATTTTTTTTAACAATTATATTAGCTTTATCTTTATTTATTTTGCCTAATAATGTTTTTGCTGAAATAAATGTAACAAATTATAAAGAAGTTATAGATGAAGAAATTAAAACATTTGGTAATGAAAAAGATTATAAAGAATATATTGATGTTTTGCAAAAAGCAAATCTTTCTGATTATCAAGAAAGTCAAGATAAAGTTAATGTATATATTTTTAGAGGTAGTACATGTGTGTATTGTTTAAAAGCAATTACTTATTTTGCAAGCAAAGCAGATGAATATAAAAATTACATTAATTTAAAAACATATGAGGTATGGGGAAATCAAGATAATAATAATTTAATGAGTAATGTTGGCAATGTTTTAGGAAAAGAAATAAGTGGGGTTCCTTTTATTGTTATTGGAAACAAATCTTTTGATGGTTATAGTGAAGATATGAATGAAGAGATTGACCAAACAATAAAAAATGAATTTAATAAAGAAAAAAAATATGATGTTATGGATCATTTAGATGAAAAAAAATCAACAAGTAAATATAATAACAAAAAAATATTTGCAATTTTAGGAGTAATATTTGTTGGTATAATCTTAATAATAATAATTTTTAGATATGTAAATATTAGAAATCAAAAATTAGAACTACAAAGAAAGAAAAGATTAGAAGAAGCAAAAAAAATTGAAGATAAAGTAAAAGAAGGAAAAAAGAAAACAACAACTAAAAATTCTTCTAAAAATAATGCAAAAAAAGAATCAATGAAAACAAACTCTAAATCTAATATAAAAACAAAATCTTCAAAAGTAACCCAATCTAAAAATAATACAATTAGAAAAAATACTAAAAAATAGTATTTTTTTTAGTAACAAAATAAAAAACATAAATTTAATATTTTGATACTAAGAGGTGCAAATTATGAAAAAAATATTAATAGTAGGAGCAGGGGCTTCAGGGCTTGCTTGTGCTATAAAAGCTAAAGGGAAAAATAATGAAGTTGTTGTCATTGAAAAAAATAGTGATGTAGGCAAGAAATTACTTTTAACAGGTAATGGCAAAGGGAATTTTTTTAATGATAATTTTGATATTTCTAATTATAATAGCAATAATATAAAAATATTAAAAACTATTATAAATGATAAAAATAAAAAAGAAATTTTAAGCTTTTTTGATGATTTAGGTATTATTTATAAAATAAAAAATAATTATTATTATCCATTTTCTAATCAAGCAAATACAATAAAAATGTGTTTATATAATATGTGTAAAAGTAAAAATATTAAATTTATTTTTAATGAAGAAGTTTTGGATATTGAATATTTAAATAATAATTATATTGTAAAAACTTCTAGTAATATTTATAAAGTAGATTATCTAGTTATAGCAACTGGATCTTATGCTTATCCAAAAACTGGCTCAACTGGCTATGGATATGAAGTAGCTAAAAAGTTTAAACATAAGATTATCAATGTTGTTCCAGCCTTAGTTTCTTTAATAGGGAAGGATAATATTACTAAAAATTGGGCAGGAATAAGAACAGAAGTTGAATTATCATTATATGAAAATGATAAATTAGTGAAAATAGAATCAGGTGAAATTCAATTAACTGATTATGGAATAAGTGGAATTTGTGTTTTTCAAATAAGTTCGAGAATATCTAGGGGATTAAATAATTTAAAAAAAGAAAATGTTATAATAAACTTTATGCCTTATTTTAAAAACAAAACATCTGATGAAGTCATAAAAATAATTGATAAAAAAAACAAAGAATATAAAAATTATAATTTATCTAATCTGTTTGAAGGATTAATAAATTACAAATTATTTAATGCTATAGCTGAAAAAAATTTAATTGATAAAAATAAAACCTGGGATAGTTTAAATTATAAGAAAAAACAAGAATTAATTCAAAATTTAATTGCTTATAATTTTATGGTTTTAAAAACTAAAGATTTTTCTTTTTCTCAAGTTTGTGCAGGAGGTATTTCTCTTGAAGAAATAAATATTGAAAATTTTGAATCAAAAAAACAAAATAATTTGTTTTTTATAGGGGAAATATTAGATGTTGATGGTGAATGTGGTGGATATAATTTAGCTTTTGCCTGGTTAAGCGGAATTAAAAGTGGATGTTATTTAAGGAGGATATGTGATAAGAATTAAAAATATAAAAATACCTGTTGAAAATAATAATTTAGAAAAAATTTCACTTAAAGCATCGGAAATATTAAATTTAGATAATAAAAAAATAGAAAAAATTATTATTAATAAAATGTCTATTGATGCCAGAAAAAAATCAAATATTTTTTTTGTATATGAAATAGATGTTAAAATAAAAAATGAAGATAGCATCTTACGAAAAAATAAAAATAATAATGTTTTAAAAACTCCCAATGAAAAGTATGAATTTCAAATTTTAGGAAATAATAAAATGAAAAATAGACCAGTAATTGTAGGAAGTGGGCCTGCAGGATTATTTTGTGCTTATATGTTAGCTAAAAATGGTTATAATCCAATTATAATCGAAAAAGGTGAAGATATAGATAATAGATGTAAAAGTGTTAATAATTTTTTTAAAAATAATAAATTAAATTTAAATTCAAATGTTGTTTTTGGAGAAGGTGGTGCTGGAACTTTTAGTGATGGAAAATTAAATACGCAAATTAAAGATAAAAAATTTAGAATCAAAGAAATGCTTGACATTTTTGTTGAATGTGGTGCTCCAGATAATATTAAATATTTTAAAAATCCTCACATTGGTACAGATGTATTAAAAGAAGTAATAAAAAATTTGCGCAAAAAAATTATATCTTTTAATGCAGAATTTAGATTTAATTCTTGCCTAGAAAGTATAAATATCAAAAATAATAAAATTAATTCAATAGTTGTAAATGGTGAAAAAATACCATGTGATGTTTTAATTTTAGCTATAGGTCATAGTGCTAAAGATACTTTTAAAATGCTTTATGAAAAAGGTATGTTAATGAAATCAAAACCTTTTGCTGTAGGAATAAGAATAAGTCATAAACAAGATATGATTAATGAAAGTCAGTATGGAAATAAATATAAAAAAATGTTGCCAGCAGCAAGTTATAAATTAACATACAATTCAAATGATAATCATGGTGTATATACTTTTTGTATGTGTCCAGGAGGCTATGTAATTAATTCAACTTCCGAAAAAGATTCTTTAGTTATAAATGGAATGAGTTATCATAAAAGAAATTCTGAAAATGCAAACAGTGCAATTATTGTAACTGTTTCCGAAAAAGATTATGGTTATAATGTTTTTGATGGTTTAAAATTTCAGTCAAAACTTGAAAAAAAAGCTTATGAAGTTGGAAATGGTAAAATACCAGTTCAACTTTACAAAGATTATAAAAAAAATACTTTAAGTGATAAATATGGTTTAGTTAAACCATTATTTAAAGGAGATGTAACTTTTGCAAATATCAATGAAATTTTTCCCAAAAGTATAAATAAAAACATAAAAGAAGCTATTGAATACTTTGGAACTAAAATTGTTGGGTTTAATGATGATGATGCAATTATTGCTGCCGTTGAATCTAGGACTTCATCACCAATTAAAATAATTAGAAATGAATTGGGAGAATCTAATTTTAAAGGTATTTTTTTAGCAGGTGAAGGAGCTGGATATTCTGGAGGAATTACATCTTCAGCTGTAGATGGTATAAAAATTGCCGAAAATATTGCTAAAATTTATAAAAATTAATTTTTAATGTAAAAAATTAAAAAAAATTTAAGTATTTAGTATTTTCAACAAAAGATAGTAAGTATAAAAGATATGAGGTAAAAAAATGAAGAAAAAATATATAATATTAATAATTACAATGTGTCTAATAAGTATTTTAATAGTAGGAGGTTCTTATGCCTACTTTAGTGCAACAATAAATGGAAATACAAATGCGGAAAATGTAGTAACAAATACTGGAACATTATCATTAAGTTTTTCAGATAAAACTGGAAAAATAGATATTAATAATATGCAACCTGGAACTTGGTGGGAAAAAAGAGTAATAGTTAAAAATACTGGAACCATACCTGCAAATTTTGATCTACTTTTTTTAAAATTAAATAATCAAATAGAAAATGGTGAATTAAGAATTTCCATATATTGTACAAAAGGCATTGAAGTGGAAAATAATAACTATAAACAGTTAAATGATAAAAAATATTTTTGCAATAATTTTTCTTCAACTTATGTTTTAAGTGAAAAATCTATCCCAAAACAAGAGGGTGAAAATATAACACTTGTTAATAATATAAATATAAATCCACAAGATACTTACACTTTTTATATAAATTTTTTATTTAAAGAAACAAATGAAAATCAAGATTATAATCAAAATAAAACTTTTGCTGCTAATGTTGGGATAAAAGAAAGTCAAACATATAATATAAATTATTTTAATGAAATAATAGATGGGAATGTTACTATAACAAATAATGAAGATAAATATATTTATAAAGTATTTGAACTTTATAATCCAATAAAACCAAATACAAAATATAGATTATCATGTGAAATTGAAGCAAATAATCCAGTTTATAATGATTATGGGCAACCATATTCGCGATATGGATGTGGATTACATACTAAAAATGTTGACAACACTGATGGTTGGTATGGAAATACAATGAAGTGGTTAAGTAAAAATCAAACAAATAAAAGTTTTTCTAAACAAAAAATAAGTAGTGAATTTATAACTAGCGATAAAGAAATAGCAGTTAGCTGGCCAAATATAGAAATAATAGTCGATGGAAGTAATGAAAATGTTAAAGTTGGCAATATTATACTAGAAGAATTAAACTAAAATTATTTAAAAGAAAAGTATGATAATTAAATAATTACTCAAAATAAATATATAGATTAATTGAAAGATTTGATATTTATGAAAAAGTATAAAAATTATTTAATTATTATTTTTTATGGAATTTTTTTAATTTTATTATTTCTTGGTACAAATAAAATTTATGGTTCAAATATTGATTGGTTTAATCAGCATGTAACTATACCAGAATATTTTAGAAATTTGTTTTATGAAACAGGAAATTTAATACCAAATTTTGCTTTTAATTTAGGTGCTGGACAAAATATTTTTAATTTTTCTTATTATGGTTTATTAAGTCCTATTATTTTAATATCTTATTTTTTTCCATTTTTAAAAATGTCTGTTTATATTATAATTGCAAGTGTTTTTTTATACTTATGGTCTGGAATTTTAATTTATATTTTTATTAATAATAATTTTCATAATCCTAAATATTCTTTATTAGCTAGTTTAATGTTATTGAGTTTTTCACCATTATCTTTTCATTTTCATCATCACATTATGTTTGTATGGTATATTCCTTTTTTAATACTTTCTTTAATAAATATAGATAAATATATTTTAAAAAATAAATGTAATTTTTTAATTATTAGCATTTTTTTAATTATAATGACTAATTATTATTATAGTATTACTTGTTTGTTAGTCATATTTTTATATTATATTTATAAACTTTTAAAATTAAAAAAATTAACTTTTATAAAAATTATAAAAATAATTTTAATTTTTTTATTATCCATATTATTATCATCAATTATTTTAATTCCAACAGCTTATACAATTTTAAATGGTTCAAGAACATCAGATAGTACTATTTTGTTTAAAGACTTTTTAATTCCTAATTTAAAAGAAATTTTATATTCACCTTTTTCCCTTGGAATTACAGGAATCTTTATTATAGCAGTAATTAGCAATCTATGTTTAAAGAAAAAAGATAAAGGCGAATTTTTTTTAAATATTTCATTATTATTAATTATTAGTTTTCCAATAATTATGTATACTTTAAATGGCTTTTTATATATAAGAGGAAAAATTTTAATTCCATTTATAATTTTATTTATATATGAATTTATAAATTTTTTAACAAATTATTCTAAAAATAAAATAAAAGTAAATAAAATGCTAATTATATTATTTTTAGTTATAATTATTTTTGATATTTTAAATTTTGATAATTTATTATACTCATTAGAATTAATAATATTCTTTATTTTATTTATATTATTTAAAAATAAATTAAATATTAAATTTATATCAATTTTTACTTTAATATCTTTATTTATTTCTTCTTTTGTTTGCAATTATTCTGAAAATTATTTATCATTATCGAAGTATAATAATATTAATCTAAACATTTTTAATCAATTATCTAACAATAAATATTTAGACTTTTATAGAAGTAATAATAATTATGATTCTAATTATCTAGTAAATAAAATTTATAATGAAAATTATTATAGTCCAAATATTTATTCATCAACATTTAATAAATATTATTCTGATTTTTATAATAGTTTTGGTAATAATATTGAGCATCGAAATATATTAATTACAAGTGGGACAGATAATGAAATTTTTAATACTTTTATGGGTGTTAGATATATAATAGACAAAAAAGAAGGATTGTATTATAAAAAAATGAAGAAAAAAAATAATATTAAACTTTTAGAAAATAAAAATGCTTTTCCAATTATTTATATTGCTAAAAATACTAGCGATATAAATAATTTTAAAAATTTAAAATTCCCTTATAATATAGAATTTTTAATGAATAATACGGTAGTAAAAAAATTAAATTCCAATTTTAATTATAAAACAAATATAAATAAAATTAAATTAGATAAAAATAAATATAATTTCACTTTAAAAAAAGACAATAGTTATAATTTAGTTTTAGATAAAAATTTAAAAAATAAAATTGTTTATTTATCTTTTGATATGAATTATAATCAAAGTTGTAATGAGGGAGATGTTTCTATAACTATAAATAATGTAAAAAATAAGCTAACATGTAGTGATTGGAAATATCATAATAAAAATTATCAATTTAAATATGTAATTTCTTTAAATAATAATAAAATAAATATTAAAATTACTAAAGGAAAATACAAAATAAATAATGTTAAAATGTATTATTCCCAAATATTAAAAAACGATTATCAAAGTTTGGAAAATATAGAAATAAATAAAAAAAATAGCATCATTAAATGTTATACATATCTTCATAGTAATAATTATTTAGTTACTTCAATTCCTTATGATGAAGGTTTTGATATATATGTAAATGGGCAAAAAAAGAAAAAAGAACTAGTTAATACAGCTTTTTTAGGTGTAAAGTTAAAAAAGGGTAAAAATAATATTATAATAAAATATAATTCACCATATTTTAATTTAGGATTATTTTTTTCGATTTTAGGTTTTATTTTATTTTTAATAAAATTAGTAATATTTTAAATTAATAGTATTTTTTATAAATAAATGATATAATCTATTTGTTAACAAGGAGGTGTACTGTGAAAACTTATAAGGTAAATTTACCAAAAGGTGTTAAGAAAAAGTTTGGAACACGAAAAGGAGTAAAGGTAAGATTAATTAATAAAAATTTAGATAAAAATAAAAAAAAATAAAAAGTTCATTTATGAACTTTTTTTAGTTAAAAGTTTTTTTAAAAAGTTTTCTGAATCTTTCTAAATTAAAATCAACTGATACTAAAATATTACTATTGCTACAAGTATTTATATAACATTTTCCTTTTTCTTTTCCTTTTGAAATAATTTTTACTGTACAAGGTTTAAATTTAACAATATTAGGATCAATTAAAGAAGCAATAGTTGTTGGGTCTGGTGTGCCCAAACCAATTGTTTTATATTCTTCAAAACTAAATTCCATATATTTTTGAGAAATTATATAAACAAATCGTGATATTAAATTTTCAGAATTTTTTAAATTGTCAATATAATCTTTTTCTATGAATGATTTTATTCCGATTTCGTGTGTAACAACTTTTATATCTTCAAATGGAGCATTAAAAACTGTTTCGGCCGCAATAGGATCAACATTTAGATTAAATTCTATATATGAATTTTCACATTCTGGATTATAAGATGATCCCATTATTAAAATATGTTTAACTCTTTTAACTAAATTTTTATCTTTTTTTATGGCATTTGCTAAATTAGTAAGAGGACCTAAACATACTATAGTTAAATTATCTTTATATTTTTTAGAAGCTTTAATAATAAAGTCTTCGGCAGAAGTTTTTTCAATTTTTCTTTTATTGTTATTTGGAAAAACAGCATAACCTAAACCATCTTTACCATGAGCAAATTCAGCATATGAATTATTTTTATTAATTACTTTTCCTCTATACATTTTAATATTTGAATTTAAAAAATCTTGAATAATTTTTAAATTTTTTTCAGATTTAGTTATTTCAATATTACCACTTGCTAAAGTAAAACCAATTACATCTAGATTATTTTTAATAGCTAGTAATATTGCAATAGCATCATCTATCCCAGGATCTGTATCAATAATATATTTCATAAAAAACCTCCATATACAAAATTATTATATCAAAAATTAATTTTTTTTAGAACTAAAAGAAAATATAATGTAAACTTATAAACACTTTCTTGACTGGGGGGGGTAGTATTATATAATACACTTAAGAAGGTAAAAAAATGAAGAAAAAATATATAATATTAATAATTACAATGTGTTTAATAAGTATTTTAATAGTAGGAAGTTCTTATGCCTACTTTAGTGCAACAATAAGTGGAAATACAAATGCAGAAAATGTAGTAACTAAAACAGGAACATTATCTTTAAGTTTTTCCGATAAAACACCTTCATTTAACGCTACGGAAATAAGTCCTGGATGGAGTAAGACAAAAGAAGTAACAGTAGAAAATACTGGAAGTGTAGATGTGACATATGATTTAGTGTGGTTAAAACTTGATAATGAAATATTAAAAGATGAGCTAGTATACACAATAACATGTACAAATGGATGTAAAGGACTTACTGAAAGTAAAGTACCAGAAGCAGGAGAAAACTTAGGAATAATAAAAGAACAAACAATAAAAAGTAAAGAAACTCAAACATATAAAATAAGTTTTCAATTAAAAGAAACAAAAGAAAACCAAGATTATAATCAAGGATTAACAATAGAAGGAACAATAGGAATAAAAGAAAGTGGAAGCTATGAAGAAAAAGACAAAAGTATAGTAAGAGAAGGATTAGAACTATTATATAATAAAAGAAGTTTAGAAAATGCCGATGAAACATTAATAGACAAATCAGGAAATAGATATAATGGAAAAGTAGAAGGTGCAACAAAAACAAGTGAAGGACTTTCATTTGATGGAACAAATGATTATGTAGAAATAGGAAATCTTAATTATGATTATGTAACAGTTGAGGCAGAGTTTTCTTATACTGAAAAACAAAGTTCTTATATAATATCAAATGTTGTAAATGTTGATTGTGGTTATTCATTAACTCTTAATAAAGATGGTAATATATATGCAGATTTTGTATTTGATTCTATATATGACACTCAGCGCGTACCTCTTCCAGGGCTAAGTTCCCAAGGCAAAAATCATTCAGATGTTGTATATGATGGAACAAATTTAAAATTATATATAAATGGAAGACTTGTAAATACTGAATCTATTCCTGGAAAAGTAAAACCTTCGACGGAAAATTTAAAACTTGGATTTTCTAATAGTTTATATTTTAAAGGAACAATATCCAATGTAAAAGTATATAGTAGAGCATTATCAGAAGCTGAAGTACTAAAAAATTATAATGCTTTACAAAATTAAAAAATTTATCAACAAAAGCTTGACTGGGGGGGGTAGTATTATTATATAATATTCATAAGAAAGGAGAAAAAATGAAAAAAATATTGTTTTTAATTGTCGCAGTTATTATAATAGCAATAATACCTAATGTTTATGCTGATGAAGAATGGTTTGGGGAAATAGAAGCTAGTATTGGAAGTGATACATTAATAGATGGTGAACTGCCAGCATCTGTAGGGTCAAAAACTGAAAATGCAAGTGTAACTTATGATTCAGTAAAATTAAAATATGTTCCAGCTGAAGGAAAAACAAAGCCAGGACCAATGGCATGGTTAGGAATTAAAGTAACTGCACCATCAGGAGTAAAAGATAAGACAGATGCTAATAATGTTAAATATTATCCAGTTGGAGATGAATCTAATCCAAGAAATTTTTTTGAAAAAAAAGATTCTAAAAGTGATGATGCTCCATATTATATTTTCTTATATAATTCTGTAACACAAGAAAAATTAGAGGATGCTTGTAAAAAAGGAATTGAGAAATTAGAATTAGGTAAATGGGTATTTACTTGGGATGAAAAAGGTGAACATAAACAAACATTTACAATTTATATTAATACAAAGACTGTTACATTAGTTAATGAAAAAGATGAAGATTTATTTACACCAGATGATGCTGAAAAATTAATTAATGAATATAAAGAATCTCAAAAACAAGAAGAGCAAACAAAACAAGAAACTGAAAAAAATAAAAATCCTAATACAAGTGACATAAATATTGTGTTAACTGTTGGTACAATTTTTGTAAGTGCTTTATGTATTGGATATATATTTAAAAAAAGATTTAATTAAAAAATTAAGCTCACTTGAGCTTTTTTTATTTGATTTTATTATAGCTAAATTTAAAATATATAATATAGGATAATCATTTTAAAAAAACGCAAAAAATAAATATCTAATAAATGTTAATTTTTTATGTAAACTTATGAACAATTTCTTGACTGGGGGGGGTAGTATTATATAATTTTTACTGGAAAGTAAGGATTTATGAAGTACTATAGTTATAATATAAAAAAAATTTTTAATGTTTTAAATTCGAAAGAAACTGGGCTTGATAACATTGAAGCAAATAATAGATTGCAAAAATTTGGCAAAAATAAAATGGATTTCAAAAAAAGACAATCTAATTTATGTAAATTTTTAAACGAATTTAAGGATTTAATGATTATAATACTAATATTGTCAGCTATTGTTTCTTTTATTTTATCATTAATTAATAATAATTCTTATATCGATAGTATAATTATTATTTCCATAGTAATATTAAATGCTATATTAAGTTTTATACAAGAATTAAAGGCAGATAAAGCAATAGAATCATTAAAGAAAATGCAAACTAAAAATGTGAAAGTTAAAAGAGATAATAAAATCTATGTTGTCAATAGTGAAGATATTGTCAAAGGAGATATTATTGTTCTTGAGGCAGGAGATACTGTCCCAGCAGATGCAAGAATAATATGGCAAACATCTTTAAAAGTTGATGAATCTGCTTTAACAGGAGAATCTAGTCCAGTTTCTAAAAGTACTAATGTATTAGGTGAGAATGTAGCATTAGCTTTAAGAGAAAATATGATTTATAGTGGAACAAATATTGTTTATGGAAAATGTCAAGCAGTTGTCTGTGAAGTAGGCATGAATACCGAATTTGGAATTATTGCTAAAAGTTTAGATGAAAAAGAAAAAGAATTAACACCATTACAGGAGAAAATAATTGGAATCAGTAAATTTTTATCACTTATTATTTTTATAATTATTATAGTAATGTTTTTAATTGGTTTATTAAAAGGTATAACTATTATAGAAATAATAATGTTATCTATTTCACTTGCTGTTGCCGCAATTCCTGAGGGCTTACCTGCGATAATAACTATTATACTATCTCTTGGAATGAATTCTTTAGCAAAAAAAAATGCTATTGTAAGAAAAATGTCTAGTGTTGAAACTTTGGGTTGTACAGAAATAATATGCTCTGATAAAACAGGTACTATAACTCAAAATAAAATGACTGTAAGAGAAATTTTTTATAATAATAAAATAATTTTAAATGACTTTTCTACTTGTGATAAATTATTAAATATTATGGCCTTAAATAATGATGTTTTGAAAAATAATGAAAAATATATTGGAGATCCTACTGAAATAGCTTTATATGAATGCTGTGAAAATTTATTTAATGTAGAAGTTTTAAAAAAAACAAATGAAAGAATTGATGAATTACCATTTGATTCTGAACGTAAAATGATGTCAACAATTCACAATAATAATGGAAAAATTATAATGTATACTAAAGGAAGCTTTGATTCTTTAATTAAAAATTGTACTTATATATATGAAAATAATAAAATTATAAAACTTACAAGAGAAAAAATAGATATTTTGAAAAAAATTGAATCAATGGAATCTAGTAAAGCTTATAGAGTTCTTGCTTATGCATATAAAGAACTAAATCAAGATTATAATGTAAATAAAATTATGGAAAAAAATTTAATTTTTGTAGGAATGACTATGATGATTGACCCACCAAGAAATGATGTTAAAAAAGCAATAGCATTATGTAAAGACGCTCATATTAAACCTATAATGATAACTGGAGATAGTTTAAAAACCGCAACTTCTATTGCTAAAGAAATAGGAATTTTAGAAAACGATAATGAAGCAATAATTGGAGAAGAATTGGATAAAATGAGTAATGAGGAATTAAAAATTAATGTTAACAACTATTCTGTTTATGCTCGTGTGAGTCCTATTAATAAACTTTCAATTGTTAAAGCTTTTAAAGAAAATGGTATAGTTGTAGCAATGACAGGTGATGGAGTTAATGATGCACCTGCATTAAAAGATGCAAATATTGGAATAGGAATGGGTATTTCGGGGACTGAAGTTTCAAAGGAAGTTTCTGATATAATTTTAGTAGATGATAGTTTTTCAACTATTGTTTCTGCAGTAAAAGAAGGAAGAAGAATATTTGATAATATTAGAAATATTATAGTTTATTTATTAGCTGGTAATATAGCTGAAATTTTAATAGTCTTTTTAGGATTAATATTTGGCTTTGAAATATTTTTACCTATACAACTACTATATCTAAATTTAGTGACTGATTCTATACCTGCTATCTCACTAGATTTTGAAAAAGAAGAAAAAAATATTATGAGAAGACAAATCCGAAAAAAAGATACATCTTTTTTTACTCCATTTTTGATTGCCAAATTAAGTATATCAGCTATTTTAAAAACTTTTGCAATATTAATTATTTATTTTATAAATTTAAAGTTATATAATATTGATGTTGCAACTTCTATGGCATTTTTTACTTTAATTTTATTAGAAATGACATATGCTTTTAATTGTAAAAATTTAAAAAAAATTATTTTAAAAGATATATTTAATAATAAATTTATGAATATTAGTATGATAATTCTTTTTATAATTCAAATTGTAGTTTTTCTTACTCCACTAAGAAAGTTATTTAATATAATTAGTTTAAATTTATTGCAAATAATATATTGTTTTATTATTGTGTTATTTATATTTATGATTGATGAATTATCTAAAAATATAACTTATAAAATTTTTAAAGATGACTAATAAAATAATTAATTGAAAGGAAAATATAATGACTAATTTTACAAATAATGATATTGATCGTATAAAAAAAGCTAAAAATAGAGTTTTTTTTACTGGTGGTTTTGGAATTGGTAGAAATAATCCTAATTCATTGTCTACAACTTCTTTATCAGTTTATCGTGTAACAGGAATGAATCAAATTGCTGACATAATAAATTGTGGATACATAAGACCAAAAGTAGGATTAATAAAAGGAGGACATAAAAATGAAGTGTTTTGGTCACTAGGAGGAGAAAAAACTTTTTATTATGATAAAAGACCAGTATTAGAAACAGAGGCTAAAAATGTTACAAATGGACAAATTGGGGCTTTATCTATCAATGACTTAAATGCAATATGGATATTTGATGAATCACAAAATAAATATATTAATAAAATTGATATAATTTTAAAAATTTATGAATTTGTTAAAAATAATAATTATCAAATAGATGAAAATAATTTAATTTTATTAAAAAACTATTTAGAACAAAATTATACTGAAATAAAAAATTTTAATATTAAATAAGTATTTCAAATAAATTTATTATATCTATCATTTCTACATTAATTAAAAAAGTTAATTGGATTGCCGATATATTTATGATATAATTAAAAAAAATAAATTATAAAAAAAGATAGAAGGTATTTTATGTATACTAATATTAAAGAGATAGAAGATTATTTTAAAATATTAGAGCCAAATTTTCCAAAATGGTTAATAGAGTATATTGAAACTCCTGCTATGCAAAGAATAAACGAAATTAGTATGAATTGTGGTACAGATTACTCAAAGTGTTTTAATGTGAGATATTGGTATTCAAATTTAGCTCATAGTGTTGGAGTATCTCTTATTATTTGGCATTTTACACACGATAAAAAACAAACTTTAGCTGGATTATTTCACGATATAGCCACTCCAACATTTAAACATTGTATTGATTTTATGAATGGAGATTCAAAACGTCAAGAATCTACTGAAGAAAGAACCACAGAGATTATTAAAAGTTCCAAAGAAATAATGTCATTATTGAGTAGAGATGGGATTAAGTTAGAAGAAGTATGCGATTATAAAATATATCCAATTGCAGATAATGATACACCAAAATTATCAGCAGATAGATTTGAATATACATTTTCAGGTGGACTAACTTTATTTAGAGTATGGGAATTAGATAAAATTAAAAAAATATATGATGATGTTACAATTTTGAAAAATGAAGAGGGAATAGATGAACTGGGATTTAAACATAAAGAAATATGTGAAGAATATATTAAAATAATTTCTAAATTATGGCCAGAATGGGTAAGTGATAAGGATAGAACTGTAATGCAGTTTTTTGCTGACATATGTAAATCAATGAGTTATGCTGGCTATTTAACGGTAGATGATTTATATAATTACTCTGAAAAGCAGATAATAAAAAAAATATTAAATTGTGAAGATAAATATTTATCTGAATGCTTTAAAAAATTTATGTCAGCAGACAAAATATATAAGAGTAATGAATTTTTAAATGATAAATATTGTGTTAATGTCAATGCTAAAAAGAGATATATTGTTCCATTAGTATTAACTAAAAATGGAGTTGATAGAATAAATAATGTGTCGATAGAAGCTAATCAATATATTAAAGATTATTTATCACTTCCAAAAGGTGGATACTGGACATATTTTAATTTTGACTTTAAACCTTATGTTAAAAAAATATCAAAAAAATAAATTATAAATCTATTTTATTTTGTAATTTACTTTTATATTTTAGTTGTTAGAATTTATTTTCGTAGTTACATATCCACTCAGTAAACCTAATATACCATATATAATAATTATAATTAACATAGTTATTGAATTTGAGATAGAATTTGGTTTTAATCCTATTCCAAGACTTGAAAATGTCATTGCTATACCTACGAATATCCCATTAATTGAATTAAGATAAATTTTTTTTAATTTTTCAAAAAACATACATATATAGTTTATTATTGCTGTTGCTAAAATTGATGAAATTGCAACACCAAAAATAGTCCAATTAAATATACCATTTAAAAAACTTCCAAAATTAATTATTGCAACTGCAAGAAAAAATCCTATTATATATCCTGGTATAGCTCTTATTCTTTCATTAACTGATGCACTAAAAAACACAGTCCAACTAATAAAACTGACCCATACAAAAGAGCCATTTAATCCCATAATATTTGTAATTATACCATCTAAAAATACCAATAATCCGGCTATCACTGCAATAGTGATTGCTTTTTTATTTAACTTTTTCATATATTTTACCTTTCTAATTTATTATATTCTTGTTTGAATCTAACTAATATTATAATTTTTTATATAATATTTAAAAAGAAACTTGTAGGATTTTTAAATATTATATAAAATTATAGTTAAATTAACAAGAATGTTTTGTTAATATAGATTTGTTTTAATAATTATTTTAATTTTTTTCTAAAATTTATATTTTGTGTTATAATAGGTGAAATGGAGGTTTAAAAGATGAGTAATCAAGAAGGAAAATTAACGGATGGTTCAATAGAAAATAAAATTGAAATGACAAATAATAATATAACTGATATAAATAAAAATTTAAAGAATCAAAACAAGTAGCATTTATAGCAAAATGGATGATGATATTTCAACCAATACTTGTTTTATTAAGTACCTTATTAGGATTTGTATCAGGAGGATTTTTTTCAAGTGATTTTTTAACTAATGGAATTTATTTTGGATCTTATTGTTTTTCCATTACGTTAGTAATTGCTGTTTTGGGACTATCTGTTTGGGGTGTTGTAAAACCAATTGCTAAAAGAAAAATTAAATATTTAGAAAGACAATTAATTAAAGCTAATGAATTAAAAGAACAATTTGAAAAAGAACTTATTATTACAAAAGAAAGAAAAACTACTTTATCACAAGAAAAAACACTTGAAAATAAGTCTTTTTCATTAATGGAGCAAAATAAAAATGAATTATCATTTATAGAAGAGCAATTGCAAAATACATATAATGATAATAATAATCCAAAATCTAAAAAACTAACTTTGTATAACCATAAAAAAAGAAAATAATTTAAAAATATTTTTTTTGTCTATAATATTAGCTATAAAAAATAATATTTTTAAATTTATAATTTTTTATAATAATAAATGATAACATAAACGGTAAAATTGAATTTAAAAATGAAAGAAGTATAATTTTATGTTAATTTAAAATTAAAGAAAGAGGAAGGTTTATGGTTGATAATAAAATAATTAATTATGTAAAAGAACTAATTAATCAATTAAATATCACAGATTATATTGGAATCTTAGTTTACGGAAGTTATGTAGGATTAAGATCTAATAAATTATCAGATTTAGATGTAATGATTATAATGGATAACTATAATGCACAAATTTGTGGTAGTTTATTAATAAATGGCATTAGAGTTGAATATTTTATACAAGGTTTACAAAAAATTTATGATTTAATTAAAAATGAAATTAATCATAATGATTTATCTCACATAACTAAATTTGTAACATGCGAAATTTTATATGATGTTGATGGTAGAATAGATGAATTTATAAAATATGTTAAGATTTTATATAATACTGAAATAAAGACATCATTTAATAATGAAGATAAATTTTCGATTTTTTCTATAAATAATAAAATTGAAGATTTAGAAACTTTGATAAATGAAGAAAACTTTTATTCTGTATATTATGTTACATTAGAAAAAATTAGAATTTTATATTCAAAAATTAATGGAATAATTGATTTACCATTAACGAAAATAGAAAAAATTTATAGTGATGATAATTTTGCAAAAAAATATATTTCATCATCAATTCATAAATTACCCAATAAAGATTTTATTAATTTATATTTAAAATGTATAAAAATTAACAATAAAATGGAAATGTTTAATAATTTAAAAAAATTATATTGTTATTCATTTGGTAAATTAGATTTTGATGCTAACAATTTTAGTTTAAAGTTTAATAAAAAAGCTCCGTTTAAAGTATAAACAAACTTTCTTTTTTTCATAATCTAATCATTAGCCAATAACAGGTAAGTTTAATTCTTAGGCTAGTTTTTAAATCAGGACTATATTTTCTTAATGATGAACTCAAATATATGCCAATAAATTATCATGATATTGAAATATATTTATAATTAAAATGTAAAGTGTTCTGCAAAATAATTAAATAGTAAAATAAAAAGGCTAAAAATATGGTACAATATTAATAGAATATTTGCGCGTTTAAAATATTATGGAGTTGATTTTATGGCAAGTAAATTAACTATAAATTCTAATTTAGAAAATCAAATAACTGAAATGCTTTCAAATGAAGGATTATCCCCTAATGATATTCAAACAATTCTAAAGGGAGATTATCAAAGGTTTTTGAGCAAAGATGATATAAGTTCAAAATTTTTACCTATTTTTAAAAATGATGAATTTACAAGCATTATACAAGGAATTTCAGATGGTTATACATTAGATGAAATGCCACAAGAATTAGGTATTAGTTTAGATAAAATAAATACTTTTAAAAATATATTAGTTCAAAATCATTTATCGCTTGATGAGATAAAAGCATTTAACAAATATACAGTCGGTAGTAATATGATATTAGGTGCAAAAAGAGGAGTTCCTAAAGAACCATTATTAGAAAGTATAATTTCTGATTTTAATTCGCGTATGACAGAATATGGATTTAATGAAGAACAAATTAGTCAAATAGGAAGCTATATTAAAGGATTAGATTATTCTTTACCATTACATCAAAATTACCACTTTACAAAAGAATTTTTACAACAATATGGATTATCTAATAAATATATAGCAACTGTTCAAAGTTTTGTTAAAAACTTGGATTCTTATTATAATTTAGATGAAACATTAACCAATTTAGATAGAGGATTAAAAGCAAATTTGCCTGAATCTATGGAATTATTTAGAGCAGTAAAAAGTTTATTTCTAAAAAAAGGATTAAAACAAGAAGAAAATTTGACTAGTTTAGTTGGCAAAAAAATTGAAGAAAATGGTTATTCTAGTACATCTCCTTTATATGATACTTCATTTGCTAAATATGATGATTATGATGTCGTATTTGATATCTATGCTCCTAAAGGTACTCAAGGAGTACAAGTTACACCATTTTCAAGCTATGGTACAGCAGAACAAGAAGTTTTATTAAATTCTAATGATTTATTTATTACTGATGTGATACCAAATGTTGTTGATAAAAATGGTAGAACAAAGACGGTTTGTAAAGCTCTAATGTTAAGCAAAGATAAATCATGTTACAAAGGAATAGGAAAACAACAAAGTTTACAACAACCTATTAATTTTGAAGAAATGTCAAAAAAACAATTACAACAATTAAGAAATCAAATAAAAGAAGCCCAACAAATAGGACAAGATGTAAATGATAAGGATTATCGACAAAAAAATAAATAGCAAACTTGAATAAGTATGTTCATTCTTCATTTTCAATTTATAAAATGCAAGAACAATGTCATATATTATAAACAAATAGTTCAAAATACAAAAATTGATGTACATTAAACATGGAATATTAACTATAATTTCACCGACAATCCATTTACACAATAACGAAAGTATTATTGATATATTTTCTTGTAAAAATAATTAAACTATATTCTATTAAGAACAAAAGGTTTACCTTTTGAATATGCATATTGGTTGGCAATATGCAAGTGTGTTTTCTAAATTGATAAAATAAAACTACTCTTAAATTTAAATTTAAGAGTAGTTTTTATATATACTCGAAGAATTTTCCAAGTTTCTTATCAATCTGGAGCGAATGATAAGAGAGTTTTAAACCTTTTATCAAAAAAATATCCCTCACTCGTTAAATATATTGTATGATAAACACCAACAAAAATCAATAAACGTATAGGAAAATTCTCCAAAATATAGTATAATTTTATTAGTTGAAATACTTGGAGGTAGTTATGTATTCTATTGAAGAATTAGCAAATTATATTTCATTAGAAGAAATTCCAAATGCTTGGAATAATTGTTTTGAAAAAATAAAAAAATCATATAATTTTGATTGGTTGAAAAAATATGACTTTGGTTTAATTTTAAATTATTATGAACTTGATGATAATTTTAAAGAAAGATTTATGGATGAACTAAATTTACTAAATAATGATAAGAAACTTAATTTTATATGCTATATAATGTATTATATTTTATTTATAGCAGATAACAAAAATTATTATAATATATGGTCTTGGAAATCAACATTGAATATATTTAAAAATAATGGTAGTTATATGATTCCTGTTGTAGCATTATTATGTGGTTATGAATTTCATATAAAGAATATGAAATATAGAAATTTTGATAATGAACAAATTGCATTACAAAAATATAATATTAAATTAGTTTGCACAAATGACAAAATAAAATATAGTATAGATGGAATTAGATTTAGTCAAATGATGTGGGGATCATATTTTATGAAAGGTAATTTGATTCAAATTGGAAGATTGCAATATGAAATTTGTGTTAAAGATTTAGATAAATTAGATAAATTAGATAAATACTTTGAAGAAAAACACCAATATGTTTATATTCATATTCCAAGAGGTAAAGATTTAACTGAAGAGGATGTAAAAGAATCATTATGCTTGGCAGATAAATACATAAAAAAATATTATTCTGAACTAAAGAATGAAAAACTAGCATATTATACAAAAACTTGGCTATTAAGTCCTGAAGTTAAAGAAATATTATCCGCTAATAGTAACATAATAAAATTTCAAGATAAATTTAGTATTATAGAATACGAAGAAAATATTAATGATTTTTTGAATTTTGTATTTGACGTATTTATAGATAAAGTAGACTATAAGAATTTACCTGAAAAAACAACTTTACAAAAAGAACTAAAAAGAAAACTTTTAAATAATGAAAAACTACATTTAGGTTTAGGAATTATAAAAAATATACCATAACAAATGCATTTTAATTGACTATGTCAATTTACATGTGCGTTTTTATTTTGCCAAAATCATAATTTTAAACAAAAGAAAACTCACACGAAGGTGTGAGTAATTATCACAATGGAGCGATTGTGGAAGATATTTACAACTTTTGCTCATAAACGATTTGATATATAAAATACCAATCTTTAATTATATTTTATCACTAAATTCTTTGAATGTCTCGGAAAAATCAATATTTTATGGTAAAATATTATCGGAAGTGAAAAATTATGAAACTAAAATCTATAAGGATTCAAAATTATAAGTCTTTTGGTAATGAAAATAATACTTTGATTTTAGAAAATATAAATACTATAATTGGCAAAAATGAATCCGGCAAAAGTAACCTTATTGATTGTTTGAGTAAAATTGATTTAACTGGTATAAGCGATCAAAATTTTTTTGATAATTTCAATAAAAATACTGGTGAATACCCTAACATAGGAGTTGTATTAGAACCATACAAAGAAGAAAAAGATAAATATAATATAAAAGGAGAAACCATATTAATAATAAATAATAACTATGATATAGATATATCCGGAAGTTTATCAGACATTATTAAAAATAATAATGAATTTCAAGAAAACAGAGATAAAATGAACGAATTAAATCAAGGTATTGTTAACATTTTTACTGATCAAACTCAACGAGGATATTTTAAAAAAATAATTGAAATGATTAATAGTGCAGAAAATAAAGTTTTTATTAATTATAAATATATTAAAACTATAACTGATAAAATATGTAATAATGGTGATTGTGAAAATTTTTCTACATACTTTAAAAATTGTATTTCTTACTTAAACGATTTAAAAACATTATTTCCAATATTTATAGAAGTAAACGATTTATCTTTAAAATCTAAATATACTAAAAAATATTTGGAAGATGAAAAAGAAAGTAAAGTAATGTTAAACCATCTTTTAAATTGTATTGGATTTACTTTATATGATTTGATGGAATATTGGAATTTAAGTAGTCAAGCTGACAAAGAAAATTATGAAGAAGACTTTAACAATGAGTTATCAAATTTGATGAATAGTTTTAATGCTTTTTATTCACAGGAATGTGTTAAAATGAAGGCATCTTTTGAAAATGATTCAATAAATTTTGTTATTAAAACGACTAAAAAGTATATGAACTTTGATGAAAGAAGTAATGGGCTAAAATGGTATTTAAATATGTATATTCAAATTCTATCTAAAACAAAAAAATCAGATATTAAAAACTATATAATTCTTATTGATGAACCTGGTGTATATTTGCATATAAATGCTCAAAAAGAAATATTAAAATTATTTGAAAACTTGTGTGAAAAAAACAATTTAGTTATTTATACTACCCATTCTCCTTTTATGATATATGAAGACAAATTATATAGAACAAAATTAATTATTAAAGATTCTGACGGTAATAGTAATATAGGAAACAAATATTATTCCTTGCCTCATAAAATGGGTTCGAAATTAGAAACAATTACACCATTATTAACTGCAATTGGCTCAAATATAAATTATAATGTTTTATCATCTAATAAATTAAACATTATTACAGAGGGAATATCCGACTATAATTATTTAAAGGGATATTATATTCTAAAAGGCAGTGATATTCCAAATATAATTCCATCTTCTAGTGTTGACAATATTCATAATATTGTTTCTATATTTATTGGTTGGGGATGCTCTTTTAAAATAGTTCTAGATCAAGATAGTTCAGGTAGAAAACAATATAATTTGTTATTAAAAAAATCATTAACAAATTCATCTAATATATCTTTTGTAGATGGTACAAATTTACCTAATCAAAAATCAAATTTAAGTATAGAAGATGTGTTTTCTGAAAATGATAAACACTTAATAGGAATATACAATGATGATTATAAAGAAGAAAAAGCTTATTACTCTTTAGAAATTCTAAAAAAAATTGAGAATAAAGAATTTAAATATGATAATGAAACAATTAGTAATTTTGAAAAAATAGTTAATCAGTTATTTGATTAAAATAAATATATAGTATTGAAGAGGTAAAAATGACAAAGCAAGAAATAAAAGAAAAAATATTAAAATTTAAAACTGATGAAGAAATAATAAATTTTATTAAGCAAAGGATACTTGAATTAGAAAAAGAAACGAAAGAAAAGACTATTGGTCAAGGATATACTGCTATATCTAATGATTACATATCAAGTAAAATTCATTATAAACCAGTTGCATCTTTAAATGGGAAAGATAGTCCCAATTTATTATATGATGACATGACGCCTTATGTGGAACTAATTAAAGAACTATCAAATGACAAAAGCTATTTAAATGAATTATATTTATTTACGCCTTTAATGTTTGAAATATTTAATTATATGTCTTGCAAAGAAAGCAAAGATAATATTGGTGACACACTAATCGAAAGATCATTACTTTATTTTAAAGCTATGAGTAATGGAATTGAAAATATATCAATTAGAGAATTTCATAAGAATAAATATGCATTTTGTTCAGAAAATTCTGGACTTGCACAAAATATATTTAAAATTCTCGGTATTGATTCCCAACTTATAATTGGAGCAAGAAATGATGAGCCACATGCTTACAATTTAATTTTTCCAAGAGGTTATGGTAATTTACCAGCAGTATTATTCGATTCATCATATACTATTGATTTTATTAATGATGAAAGTAAACATTTTTCATTTGGTTATTTCAAAGTGTTAAACGATCAAGAATATAATAATTTAATGTCTGGTAATGTTACACCTATTGACATAAGTTCATCTGCACAAACTTTATTAAAATATTATCCTCAATTGAGTGGATTATGTCCTATGTATGAAAATGCAAAGTATAGTATTGGTTCAAGTGAATTGACGAAAGAAGTTCAAAGTAATGCCAAAGTATAGTCAAATTTAATAAATCATGGTATAATTTTCATGAGGAGGAAAATTATGGAAAAACAAGTTATGCAAAATGATAATATTAAAAATATTAATATTCAATTAGATCAGGATGATATTTTTGAATATGAAATTTTAGGTGCAATAAAGGATTTTATTAGCGATGAAGAAAGACAAAAAGAATTGTTTTATCATCTTACTGCAACTGATGATTCATTAAGTGTTGATAAACAAGGATACAATACACCAACATTGGAAAGATTAACATTTGCTACAGCTTCATTAAGCGATGATGAAAAAAATGCAGCATTGATTCAAGCATATCGTTGCATTGAATGGAGAGCAGGAAAACATTTTATTAATGATGCAATCCATGGTAATTTTAATGAACGCGTTTGGTTTCATGATCGTAGAACCAATGGAAGTACTTTAACAGAAAATGAATTTTATGAAAAAATTGAACAATTAAGAGAAAAAACAGCAGTGCAAAAAGGAAGATAATTTTTAAATTTAATTTAATATTATTTTTAAATAATGTGCATACTATTTAATGTAGTGTATTCCATGGTTTGACATATTCAATAAAATATGCTACAATTTAATTGTTCAACTGCCAAAGTCGCAGCTTGAAAGTCCGTCCTGCTGGTAGCGGGATGGTTTTTTTGTAATAAAAACTCAAGATTTACTTGAGAATTCAATATATTCATTATCAAATCTTTCTTTGGTATTATTATCAAAAATTTGATAAGCAGTAACAAATTGAAATTTACTAATTTGATTCTTACTAGCGTCAGTATATCTAAATTCAAACATTATAACATAATCTTCTAAATCTCTTGTATATCTTATTTTGAGCATTTTTTTGTTTTTCTTACTTTTATTAGATGTTTCTTTTTTTGTCCACCATTTTATTTGATTACTTTGTTCATTAAATAAATCCATAGCTATTTTGAGATTATCAATTTTACTCATTCTATATATACAAGGTACTCTATTATCTCTTAATTGAATACTTTCATCCTCTAAATTACATTGTAATTTACAATTAATTGAAGAAATATGATTTATACAAGGAAAAACACTAAATTTTAATCGTTTTTTGTAAGAATCAAAATATATTCCGTTTTCTTCACCAAGGGAACAAATATGCCAAAAGATTCTAGGTTTACCATCAAATTCTAAATCATTGGTATTTATTATAATTGGATACTCTATATTATTATATTTTAAAGTTTTATTGTTGGTAAAATACTCTTTAAATTTTTCGTATGTTTCATTTACAAAAGTATTATAGTCAAAATTATTATTTTTCATAATTTATATTTGGACTCCATATTAACAAATTAAATTTTGTTTCATTCCAGTTTGATGTTTCAGAAATATTTGTTTTTAAAGATAAGTGTTTTATTATTTCCATTTTTGCAGGACTACTTGCTAAACCTCTATGGTAATAAGTTAATGCTCCAATTATTAAATCAGTAAGTTGAATTAAATCGTTATTATTTGAATTAATATCTTCAATACTAGTTATTGTATCCATACTAAAGTCATATTTACTATTACAAATGACTTCCCTCAATTTTCCTAAATTTTCTTTTCCTTTTGTATCTCTTTTGTCTAAAAAAATTCTATATGTATAGCCTCGATTTATTATTTTATTAAACAAATAATAATTCATTTTATTATACCATTGTCTATATTCATCTTCACCAGAAACAACAAGTTGATTTTTGTTTAAAGTTATTATTCCTCTAAAATGTAATTTTGGTTCTTGAAAAAAATAGTCTAATAGTTCTTTATATAATCCTATTTTACCCATAGAAACTTTAGTCCATTTTATTTCGTGATCTCTTTTAAAGCCATATTTTCTTTTTATAGCTCTTATATTATACATAATTTCTTTTTTAAATTCTGATTGACAATATAAGCATCCGATTCCTAAAACATCTGAATTGTCTTTTAATAAATGACAACTTTCATCAAAATAAACATTCATTTGAATCATATAAAATCACTTCCTTTATATAATTATAACAAAATTAATTTAATTAGTTAATATATCAACGCTCAATATCATCTTTTTCTTTTGCATAATCTTTTGATTCACTTAATTTATTTGGATTTGAAATAATTTCAAAATTATCTTTATCTAAAGCACCATGCTCATATAATTCTTTAGCAAATTCTTCATATCTTTTGTCTTTTTTAACAAAAATTTTATCCATTAAGAATTGAACTAATCGATAAATCATATCTTTAAAATGTTCAAGTGTTGACTTTAAAGAATGATTTTCTTCTTTTAATTCTTGAATTTCATTTTCTTTTTCTTTGATATTTTCGTTTAATTTATCAACTTCTTGGTTAAGTGATTCATTATTTTTTGTTAATAATTTTAATCTTTGCCGATTACTAATTAACTCATTACTAATTTCTTTTAAGGTAACTGATAACTCTTGAATATTTTGATATTCAGCAATAGTTTTATCTATTAAATCTATAAAAACAATTGCCTTATCTCGATCTTTAACATCTATAACTAATTGATTTTTAATAAGTCCTTTGGCTTTTAAACCTTCAAGAATTTCTTTAATTTCAGAAACATTACTAGATAATCTTTCTGTTTTTTCTTTAGCACTTTTCAAATTATTTTGGTGTATTTCAATAGACTTTTTTATCTTTTGGTAGTTTTCCATTTCGGTTATATGATAATCACGATTTCTACCTTTTAATTTAGCCTTTAATTGGTAATTTACTTGATATTCTTTGTTAAAAGATTCCATACAACGCACTCGCATTTTATCTTGAATTTTTGTTAATGATTCTTTAGTAAAAACATCAGATTTTCCAACTTGTTTAGACATACCATATTTATTTTTATATTTAACAGGAACACCAATTATATGAAGATGTGGACTTGTTTCATCATAATGAATGATTGCACTTGCTATTTTAAAATTAGGAACAACATTTTCTAAATCATTAACTTGTTCTTTAAATACATTAGTCATTTTCTTTTTATAATCCATATCTTTTGTATTCCAAAATTCCATATCACCAAGCTCAATAATTATTTCACAAGCTAAATCTTTTTTAGAGTTATTACTAATATGAGTGAAGTAATCTTCTATTTTTCTATCTTCACGAATTTGTTGGTTATTATATTCAAGTTTTGCTTCTTCAAACTCATCTATATATAATTTTTTAACATCATCAACTATCGAAAATGAACCCCTAATAACTTCAATATTTTCTCTATC
>CANQYB010000017.1 GCA_947627975.1 uncultured Bacilli bacterium
TATGTTATAATTAATTAGGAGGGTTTAGAAAATGAAAATTAATTTAGATCCCAATGGGATGTGTTTAACTAAGGATAAAAAGAAGTTGGATTTAAAAGAGGCCTTAAAGATAACAGGTGTTAAAGCGGCAGTGTGTTTTAAAGATGGTGATATAACTCCCCAAATGATTAGGGAAATGGAAAGTGATGAGCAATTAATTAAAAGAGGTATAAACACCATATTAAGTGACCACACATCTCCTAGTGAACAAGTTTCAGTTAGCTTAGAAATTACTGGCATTCCCAAAATACTCTGCATGATTTTAAATAATGAGCATGAGTATGCTGCCGATGAAAGATCTATTCGTTATACAATTATTAAAGAAAATGCGGCAATATCAAAAGAGGAAGTTGCTCTTTATTATAAGTGGCTAAATATTTTTATCAATATTTTAAATTCTAAATATTATGATTTTTTTCAAAAATTTAATCAAGGGAAAACAGAAGAAGCAACTATTAAGAAAACAAATAATGCTATTAAAAAAATTGCTCAAGAAAATGCTAGATATCTAATTACTTTATTTGTTCCTACTACTCTAACTTATACAGTACCTCTTGCTCAAATTAATAAAATTTGTGTATATATGCAAAGAGTAATTGATAATCCATTAAATGAATTTGAAGAATCACTAATCCCTTATTTACAAGAATTTATTAGCGAGTTAAAAGATTTAGATGTTGTTATAACTAATCAAAAAATTGCTAAATTGAAAATTATTAATGTTCCTGATAATGATGATTATTTTTATCATAACAACAAAAAAATTGACTTATCACTATTTGCCAAGCGTAATAAATTTAGCGCTTTAGGAAAAGAGATAGAAGTTGGTTATAATATTAGTTATAATTTTAGTTTAACAATAAGTGCTCTAGCAGAAATACAACGTCATCGAACTGCTTATTGTGAAAGCAGTTATCCTTCTAATACTAACTTTAAAGTTTATACACCAATATTAATTAGAGAATATAAAAAATTGAGTGAAGAATGGTTTAAAGATGTGATGAGTCTAAAACAATTTTATCCTCAAGCCCAATTACTTGATGTAAATATTTGTGCTCCTTTAAAAAATATTATTAATTTTATTGGTAAAGAAAGAGCCTGTGATAGAGCATTGTTAGAAGTACAAGACGCTTTTACTAATCAATTAATTCCTCAAATTTACGAAGAATTAGTTTGGAATTAGCTAAAAATTTAGAACCATATATTAATCGTTTAAGATGTGCATATCCCGATTATAATTGTCCTACTCCATGTGGTCATCCAAGAGTAAAAAGAAAATTTTAAAAGATCATGAAACTTTAATCATGATTTTTTTATAATTTATCTAAAAAAAAGCATCCCTTAATAGAGATGTTTTTTTGTGTTAATTTTTATTAATTTTTTCTATATCTAAAGATATATCTATACCATTAATATTAGTTTTTATTGAATTATTTTCTTTAAATATTATTTCTTTAGTCAAAGTTTCACTCATAATATAATCTTTAAATTGATTTAAAACTTCTTTTAATTCAGTAGAAATATATAATTTTATTCTATCTATTATATCAAAATCTTTTTCTTTTCTTAAATTTTGTACTTTAGAAACTAATTCTCTAGCATCACCTTCAAGTTTTAAATCTTTAGTTAAAGTAGTATTTAAAATAATAAAATTATTATTTTCCATACCAATATTAAATCCTTCTTTTTCTTCAATTCTAATATCAACCATATTTTCATTTATTTCATAATCTTTAGAATCTATATTTAATATAATAGTTTCTTTATTATAAAGTTTATTTATATCATTAGTATCTAATTCACTTAATTTTTCTTGATATTCTTTTATATTTTTACCAAATATTTTACCTACTTCTTTAAAATTTGGTTTTACAGATAAATTCATATAAGAAGATAAATCATCAACAAATGATACTTTTTTAACATTTAATTCTTCTTTTATTAATTCTGTTAAATCTAAAATTAATTTTTTATTTTTACCATCAAGTAATGCTTCACTTATAGGTTGTCTTACTTTTATTTTAGAATTTTCTCTAACCATTCTTCCAATAGATATTAAATCTCTTACTAAATCCATTTTTTCTTCTAAAGCATCGTTTATTAAATCTTCATTACAAACTGGGAAATCTTCTAAATGAACTGAATAATTATTTGTAAGTTTTTTATACATTTCTTCTGTTATAAAAGGTATAATTGGCGCTAGTAACTTAGTAAGTCCAACTAAAACTTCATAAGTTGTAATATATACTGCTTTTTTGGAAATATTTTCCTCACTTTGCCAAAATCTTTTTCTATTTCGTCTTATATACCAATTTGATAAATCTTCAGAAACAAATTCTGTAGCAAACTTTACAACTTTATTTAAATCATATGAATCGTAAGCATCAGTTATATTTTTAATTAATCTATTATATTTTGATAATAACCACTTATCAATATCTTCTCGGTCTTTATAATCTACTTGGCAATTATCGGTATCTATATTATCAGTATTTGCATACATTGCAAAGAAATTATAAGTATTTTTAAGAGGATTGAAAAATTTAGAATGAACTTCTTTTAATCCATCTTCATCAAATTTCAAAGGAGTCCATACAGGAGATACATAAGGAAGATAAAATCTTATAGTATCTGCTCCATACGTATTCATCAAAGTAAATGGTTCAATGGCATTCCCTTTTGATTTATGCATTTTTTGACCGTTTTTATCAAGTAGAAGTTCATTAACTAAAACATTTTTATATGGACTTATTCCTTTTACAAATACTGATATTACAAGAAGGGAATAAAACCATCCTCTGGTTTGATCAATTCCTTCTGATATAAAATCAGCTGGAAATTGAGTTTCCCAAAGTTCTTTATTTTCAAAAGGATAATGATATTGAGCAAAAGGCATAGCTCCAGAATCAAACCAACAATCAATTACATCTTTGCATCTAGTCATCTTTTTACCACACTTTGAACATTTAATGTGAATCTCATCAACATATGGTCTATGTAATTCAATAGTTTCATCAATATTTTCAATAGATTTTTCAATTAACTCTTTTCTGGAACCAATCATTTCTTTATGTCCACAACTACAAATCCATAAAGGAAGTGGCGTTCCCCAATATCTTTGACGAGAAATTGCCCAGTCATTTAAATTTTCAAGCCAATTACCAAATCTTTTTTCACCAACAAAATCAGGGTACCAATTAACTGTTTTATTAGCTTCAATAATTTTATCTTTTAATTTAGTTACTTCTAAATAATATGATGGTTTAGAATAGTATAAAAGTGGTGTTTTACATCGCCAACAATGAGGGTAATTGTGAACCATCTTTTGTTTTTTAAATAATTTATCATTTTCTTTTAAATATTTTATTACTTCAAGATCAGCATCAAATACTTTCATGCCTTTCCAAGGACCTTCTGTATAACATCCTTCTTCGGAAACAGGATTTAAATATGGTAAATCATAATTTTTAGCAACATTGGCATCATCTTGACCAAATGCAGGAGCAATATGGACAATCCCTGTTCCATCTTCCATAGTTACATAAGTATCATTTGTTACAAAGAAAGCTTTTTTATTTACTGATAATTCTGGTATTAGTTGTTCATACTCTACGTATTCTAAATCTTTTCCCTTAAAAGTTTCTAGAATAGAAAAATCATCACCTAATACTTTATTAGCAAGCTTTTTTGCCAAAATAAATTTATATTCTTTAGATTGTACTTTTATATATTCTTCATTAGGGTTGACACATAAAGCAACATTAGAAAGTAATGTCCAAGGCGTTGTTGTCCAAACTAAAAAATATTCATCTTTATCTTTTAATTTAAAAGGAACAATTACAGTATCAACAGATATTTCTTTATAACCTTGCGAAACTTCATGAGAAGCAAGTCCTGTTCCACAACGAGTACAAAATGGAACAATTTTAACTCCTTCATAAAATAAACCTTCATCAAAAAATTTTTTTAAAATCCACCATTCAGTTTCAATATAATCATTATTATAAGTAACATAACTATTTTTAAGATCAATAAATTGTCCCATTTCATTAGTAAATCTAGAAAAAGCTTCTTCATTTTTCCAAACTGCTTCTCTACATTTTTCATTGAATTCTTTAATTCCGTATTTTTCTATATCACCTTTTCCATTAAAGCCAAGTTCTTTTTCAACTTGTACCTCTACTGGAAGTCCATGAGTGTCCCAACCAACTTTTCTAAGTACCTTATTTCCTTTCATAGTTTGATATTTACAAAATGTATCTTTTAAAAACTTAGCAAGCATATGATGAAGTCCTGGCATTCCATTGGCAGTTGCAGGTCCATCATAAAAAACAAAGTTTTTTTCATTTTCACGATTTTTAATAGTTTTATTTAAAATATCTTCATCTTGCCATGTTTTTAAAATATCAAGTTCTATATCATGCACATTTCCTTTTTTTAAATTTTTAAAATTTTTCATATAATCCCTCCTTAAAAATAAAAAACGTCCTTAAAAAATTAAGGACGAAAAATTTTCCGTGGTACCACCTTTATTTGTAGAAATGTCTACCTCATTACTTTTAACGTAAGTTAACCGTTCTTTTCTACTAATTTCAAAAAGAAACATCAGAAGTGATCTAAAATAAATTTATTTAATTCTTTTTCACCAATTAAGAATTTCTCTTTTAAAATAAAATTTTATTTTCGTCTTCATCGTCTGCTTTCATGAAAAAATTATAAAATTATTTAATTTATTTGTCAATCTTTTTATTATATTTTTTTACGGAATGTTCTGAAATAAAATAATCTAATATATAAGATATTATAAAAGCTAAAATAAATGTAAAAAGAAGAACAAAAGTAATGTTAAAAAATTTACTTTTAGTAACAATAACTGTATCTATAGTTTTATTAAAAACTAAACCTAATGAATCAATTAGTAAAACTATAAAGGAAAAAATTAATGATTCAACTAAGTATACTTTTTTTCTTCTTTTTTTAGAACTTTTGTCATTTTCCATTGGTAAATTTTTATTCCACATAGTTTTAGGTACTTTTATCATATTATTCTTCATAATTTTTACTCTCTTCTTTTAATTTATATAAAATATTTATTGCTTCCATTGGCGTTATATTTAAGATATTTATATCATCAATTTTTTTTTTCAATTTATTTTCTTTTTTAGAAAAATCAAAAGAAATTTGTTCACTTATTTTTTGAGGTTTATTTTTTTCATATTTTTTTAAATGTTCACTAGCATTTTTTATAATACTATCAGGAAGTCCAGCTAAAGATGCAACTTGAATACCATAACTTTTATCTGTAGGTCCTTCTTTTACTTTGTGTAAAAATGTTAAATTATCATTTTCAAAATTAGCACATACGTGAACATTTTTTATATTTGGATATTTTTTGGATAATGAGGTTAGTTCATGATAATGTGTTGAAAACAATGTTTTACAATTTATTTTAGTATTTACATATTCAAGAATTGCCTCAGCTAAACTCATTCCATCATATGTAGATGTACCTCTTCCTAGTTCATCAAATAATATTAAACTATTTTCAGTTGCTCCAACTATGGCATTTTTAGCTTCTAGCATTTCCACCATAAACGTTGATTCTCCCGATACTAAATCATCTGATGCCCCAATACGAGTAAATATTTTATCAATTATTTTTAAATTGCATTCTTCACATGGAACAAAAGATCCCATTTGCGCCATAATTATTATAATTGCAAGTTGACGCATATATGTTGATTTTCCAGCCATATTAGGACCAGTAATAAGTAAAGTTGATGTATTTTTATCCATTATACAATCATTAGCAACATAAGATGTATGAGTTACATTATCTACAACGGGATGTTTTCCACCTATTATATTAATAACATTTTCATTATTAAATTTAGGTCTAACAAAACTATTTTCAATTGCTACAGTTGATAAAGATAAATAAGCATCAATTAAACTTAAATTAGTAGCTAAATTTTTTAATTTAAATATTTCTTTTTTTACTTTTTCTTTTATTTCTAAAAATAATTCATATTCTAATTTTACTATCTTTTCTTCACTATTTAAAACTAAAGCTTCTTGTTCTTTTAAAATTGGGGTTATATATCTTTCTGATGTTGAAAGTGTTTGACGACGTTCCCATCCCCAATTTTCATTAACTTCTTTTACTTGTCCTTTAGGTATTTCAATATAGTATCCAAAAACCTTATTAAAAGCAACTTTTAAAGATTTTATACCAGTTTTCTTTTTTTCACTTTCTTCAAGTGTTGCAATAAAATCTTTTCCCCCACTTCTAATATTTTTAAGTTCATCTAATTCTTTATTATACCCTTCTTTTATTAAATATCCTTCTTTTATTGAAACAGGAGGATTTTCATAAATAGATTTTTCTAATAAATCATATATTTCTTTATTTTCATCTATATTTATATCAAATTTAAGTTCATTAATTAACTCTTTTATTTCAGGTATATTTTTTAAAGAATTTTTTAATTGAAGTAAATCTTTTGCATTTATAGAACCACAGTTAACTTTACCACATAATCTTTCAATATCGTAGACTCCTTCTAAAGAATCTCTTAATTTTTCCCTAGTTATAAATTCATTAATTAATTTTTCTACATAATCAAGTCTTTTATTAATTTTATCTATATCAAGTAAAGGATGAAGTAACATATCTTTTAATTTTCTTCTACCCATAGCAGTTTTACATTTATCTAAAAGCCAAATTAGTGAAAAATTTCTTTCTTTTAAGCGAATTGTTTCAAATAACTCTAAATTTCTAATAGTATGAATATCCATATATAAAGATTCTTCATTATTTAAAATATTAATATGATCAATATGACTTATATCTTTAAGTTCTTTTTTTACTAAATAATAAAATAAATGCTTTATACCCATTTTTATTCTTTCATCTGCAACAGAATTAAGCAAATTTTCATATTCATTTTGAAGCATTTCATTTGATTCAGTTACTAATATATTATAAGTATTTTCTAAAATTGATATTAATTTTAAAGGAAAATTATCAAGTGTAATTATCTCTCTTATATTTAATTTCAATATTTCATTTAAAAGTTTGTTATCGTCTTTTTCAATATACAAAGCATTTAAAACACCAGTAGAAATATCAGCAAAAGATAGTAAATAACAATCCTCAAAAGAAATAACTCCCCCAATGTAACAGTTAGTCGCGTTATCTAAATATTCCTCATCGACAAATGTTGATTTTGATACAACATCAACAACATCTCTTTTAACTGTCCCTTTAACATCCTTGGGATCTTCAAGCTGTTCAGCTATAGCTACTTTATATCCCTTTTCAACTAAAGTTTTTATATAAGGTTTAACAGAATGATGAGGAACGCCACACATGGGAACTCTTTCAGAAAGGCCAGCATTTTTACCTGTTAAAGTAAGTTCAAGTTCTCGAGCAGCAATTTTGCCATCCTCAAAAAATAATTCATAAAAATCCCCTAAACGATAAAACAAAAGCTCATCTTCATGCTTATCTTTAATTTCCATATATTGTTTCATCATAGGAGATAATTTTTCTCTATCTACTTCATTTCGATTCATAAAACCACCACATAAATTAATTATATCAAAATTAATAAAATAGTTAAAGACAATAAAAAATAAAATTAATGTAATTTAAAACTCGTTTAATCAATATAAACGAGTTTACTTTTTACTGTTTGAATGCTTTTTTTAATTCTTTTAAACATTTTACATATTCATCATTAGCAATTCTCATATCAACATCAATACTTCCTGTAAAATCTGTGTCTATAATATTACAATTATATAACGGTCCTATTATTTCTACTCCATTTAATTTGACCAAGCTTAAATCTTTATTATATACTGTTTGTGGATTTAACTTTGCTCCAGTACTTCCTGTAAAATCCGTATTAAATATTTTACAATTATCTAGTGGTCCTATTATTTCTACTCCACTTAATTTGGCAAATCTTAAATCTTTACTATATACTGTTTTCGGATTTAACTTTGCTCCAGTACTTCCTGTAAAATCCGTATCAAATATTTTACAACTATTTAGTGGTCCTATTATTTCTACTCCACTTAATTTGGCAAATCTTAAATCTTTACTATATACTGTTTGCGGATTTAATTTTACTCCATAAAATCCATTAAAATCAAATTCATAAGCTTTAAAATTATCAAATGATATATTAGAAAAATCTAATTTTTGTATTAAATCTTTATCTAAAGCAAATACTTTATATGTTGAGCTTTCAGTTTTATATTCAAATATTATCTTTTCTAATATTTTTGAATCAATTTCTATTTTTATTTTTTCACTTTCTTTATAATTAGAGAAAAGATTTTCAAATAAATGGTTTTCTAAATTTTTTCTTAAACTAATTAATTGTTTTTCATTTAACATATAGTAATTCCTTTCATATTTTTTTATTCTATTATTTTTAATATTATTAGTCAATATTAAAATTATAGTTAAACATTTGTTTGACAAACATTTGTGTTTAATGATATTATTAATTTATAAGGAGATTAAGTATGGAAAAACTAACATTGAAACAAAATGAAGTATTAACATTTATTAAAAAATTTATTGCTAAAAATGGATATCCGCCTTCTGTTAGAGAAATATGTAAGGGATTAAATTTAAATTCTCCAGCCACTGTTTTTACTCACATAAAAAAATTAGAAAGTACAGGATATATAAAAAAAGGCAATGGAAAAAATCGAACAATTGAAGTACTTGTAGAAAATGAATATTTAGATTCTAATAAGGACGTTGCCAAAATTGCTTTACTGGGAAAAATTACTGCTGGTCCACCTATTGAAGCTATTGAAAATCCTGATGAGTATATAACTGTACCTGCATCTTTAGTTCCCAAAAACAAAAAAGTTTTTTCTTTAAGAGTTTCTGGTGAATCAATGATTAATAAAGGTATATATGATAATGATATTGTTATTGTTCAAAGACAAGTTACTGCTAATAATGGTGATATAGTTGTTGCAATGAATGAAGACAATGAAGTTACATTAAAAACTTTTTATAAAGAAAAAAATTATATAAGATTACAACCTGAAAATGATACTATGAAACCAATTATACTTCCAAATGTAACTATTTTAGGAAAAGCAATTGGTTTATATAGGACAATATAAAACTCGTTTTTTAATGAATTGTACTCCTTAGAGTAGACATTAATAAAAACTGGTTTAAAGGAAATATATGATAGAATACACTTCTAAAGAGGTGTTTTCTTATGGTATCAAAAGGTCAAAAATTATACAAATTAAAGAAAAATATTAGAAAATTATCTAAAAGATATAATAAAGCTGACATGCTTTTCTAAAAAAAAAAATAACAATATTCATCTTTACAAGAATATATTCAACTTGTAGAAGAATGGATATTATTTTACAACACAAAAAGAGAAAAATAGCTTGATATGAATCTCGTTTCTTGGACATAGAAAGAGGTTTTATTAAATTATATTATTCGTTTTTAATTTTTTTCAATCTTAATGCATTAAGTATAACTGTTAAACTACTAAATGTCATACTAATACCAGCAATCATTGGATTCATACTTATATTTAAAGGTTTTAATAATCCAATAGCTATGGGAATCATACAGATATTATAAAAAAAAGCCCAAAACAAATTTTGTTTTATATTTTTTATTGTTTTTTTACTAATATTTAATAAAGAAATTATTTTTTCTAAATTATCATTTAATAAAATTATATCTGATGAATTAGATGCTATATCTGTTGCACTATTCATACTTACGCCTATATTTGCTAATGCTAGACTTGGTGCATCATTAATTCCATCTCCTACCATCATAACATTTTTAGAATTTTTCAATAATTTTTTTATATAAGAAGATTTTTCTTCTGGCAAAACATTTGAAATTATTTCATTTATGCCAATTTCTCTTGCAATTATTTGGGCTGTATTTTTATTATCACCCGTAAGCATTACTACATTAATTCCTTGTTTTTTTAAATTTGTGACTGTTTTTTTAACATTAGTTCTTATAATATCTTTAATACCGACTAAACCAATAACTTTTTTATTTTCTATTATATAAACAATGCTATGGGCATTAGTAGTTAATTCATCTTCAATATTTTTATATTTATTTTTTATTTTAAGTTTAGTAAATAGTTTATTATTTCCAACATATATCTCTTTTTTATTTATAATTCCTGAAAGTCCAATACCTTCTAAGCTACAAAAATTTTTAACGTTTAATAATTTTAGCTTATTATTATTTTTATAATCCTTAAAAGCATTAGCAATAGGATGAGAAGATTTTTCTTCTAAAGATGCTACTAAATTAATCAATTTTTCTTCACTATATTTACTATAATTAAATATTTTCGAAATTTTTAAATTACCATAAGTTAAAGTACCAGTTTTGTCAAATACTATTGTATCTATTTTACAAGCTTTTTCAAATATTTCACTTGATTTAACTAAAATTTTATTTTTAGCACATATTCCTTCACTTATAACAATAGCTAATGGTGTTGCAAGCCCCAAAGCACATGGACACGCAACTACTAAAACCGTAACAAATGAAATTAAAGCTTCATTAAAATCAAAACCCAAAATTAAATAACTTAAAAAAGTTATAATGGCAATTGTTATAATTCCTGGAACAAAAATCCCACTAACTTTATCAGCTAATTTAGCAATAGGTGCTTTTGTATTTGTTGCCTCAACAACTAATGAAACAATATTTGATATAGTAGAATCTTTACCAATTTTTAATGCTTTATATTCTATATAACCATCAATATTTATTGAGCCTGCAATAACTTTATCATTTTTTTTCTTTTTAGAAGGTATTCCCTCACCCGTAATAAATGATTCATCTAAATGAGTTTTTCCCTTTATAATAATTCCATCTACAGCTATTTTCATACCTGGTTTAGCTAGCAAAATATCTCCTTTTTTTACTTCATCAATTGTTATCTTTTTTTCTTTATTTTGCAATTTAATTAAAGCATTTTGAGGAGTTATTTGAACTAAATCTTTTATAGCTTCTTGCGTTTTTTCCTTACTTTTATTATCTATAAATCTGCCAAGTTTTATAAAAAATATAATAGTACTTATACTTTCAAAATATAAAAATTCCACATATTTATGATTTCCTAAAAATACTAAAACAGTATTAAAAGCACTATAAATAAAACATGTTAATACACCTAATGTAACTAATGAATCCATATTTGGAGTTTTATGAAATAAGTTTTTAAATCCATTTTTTATAATATCTTTACCATAACATAAAAATATTAAACTAAATACTAACAAACATATACTATAATTTCTTGGATATTTTATCATATTTAAATATGGTAAAGATTTAATACCAATCATATGTCCCATTGATACATATAAAATAAAAATAAAAAGTATACCAAAAAAAATAAGACTGTATTTTTCTTTATTATAATTATTTTTATCTTCATATTTATTATATAATCCTAAACTTTTATAACCACATTCTTCAATAAATTTTTCTATATCTTTAATATTTAAAAAATCTTCATATTCAATTAAAGCTTGAGATAAAACTAAATTTACAGTAACATTTATTATTCCATTTTGCTTTTTTAAATATTTTTCAATAGAATAAGAACAAGCACTGCAACTCATCCCTCCTATTTTTAAAATTACTTTTTTCATTATTATTTTTCCTTTGTAACTTGATAATCAAGATTATTAATTGCTTTTTCTATAATTTCTTGATTTATTTCATCGCTTAAAATAACTTTTACTTCTTCTTTAATATAATTTGCTTTAACTTTTTTTACCCCTTCTATATTTTGTAATACATTTACAATTCTATTTTCACAACCTCTACATTTCATTCCCATAACTTTTAATTTAATTTTTTTCATAATTTACTTTCTCCTTTTTAATTAAATTTTTTGACACTTTGGACAATAATAAGTACTTCTTCCACCAATTTTTATTTTTTCAATTTTAGTATGACAATTTGGACATTTATTACCTTCTTTTTTATGAACACACAACTTTTGTTGAAATCTACCAGTTACCCCTAAAGAGGAAGTATAGCTTTTAATGGTTGTTCCACCCATTTTAATTGCTTCATCAATAATTTTTTTTGATGAAATTATAATATTTTGAATTTCTTTTTCTTTTAATTCATTACCGTGTTTTAAAGGATTAATTTTAGCAGCAAATAAAACTTCATTAGCATAAATATTGCCAAGACCTGAGATAATTGTTTGATCTAGAAGTAAAGTCTTAATAGGTACATTTTTATTTAATTTAACTTTTAAATAATCTACAGTTAATTTTTTATCTCCAGGTTCAAAGCCTTGTTTTTTTATTTCTTTTAAGTTATTTAATTCACTTTTTTTACAAAGAATCATTTTTCCAAATTTTCTGGTATCATGATATCTTAATGAAATATTATCATCAAAAATAAATTCAATATGTTCATGTTTTTCTAATTTTTCATTTTTATTTTTTATATAATATTTTCCTTCCATCCGAAGATGAGATAATAAATAAAATTTTTCCGTTTCAAAAATTAACCATTTACCCTTTCTTTTTATATCAATAAATTTTTGATTTACTAAATCATTTTTAAATTTGGATAAATAAGTTTGAACAATTTTTTCATAATATACCTTAACTTCTTGAATTTTTTTATTTAAAATTTTCTTTTTTAAAGTTCTTCTTACTGTTTCAACTTCAGCAATTTCTGGCATTTTTTTCTCCTTTATTTAAGTTCATACCAAGAAGATCCCTCATCAATAGAGACTTTTAATGGAACAGAAAGTTTAATTACATTTTCCATTTCTTCTTGTACGATTTTTTTAACTACTTTTTCTTCTTTTTTAATACAATCAAATATTAGTTCATCATGTACTTGTAAAATCATTTTACTTTTTAAATTTTCATTTTTAAATTTTTTATCAATATTTATTATTGCAATTTTTAAAATATCAGCACCTGTTCCTTGAATTGGAGTATTAAGAGCAATACGTTCTCCCATACTTCTTATCATAAAAGCAGGATTATTAAGTTCTTCAATAGTTCTTTTGCGATTAAACAAAGTTCTTACATAGCCTTTTTCTTTAGCACTTTTTATAATATTTTCCATATATATTTTTATATCAGGATAAATTTCTAAATATTTATCTATTAAAACTTTAGCTTCCTTAGGATTTATGTCTAAGTTTTCAGATAAACCAAATCCACTTATTCCATAAACTATTCCAAAGATTACAGCTTTAGCTTGTCTTCGCATTTTTTTAGTTACACCTTCTAAAGGTACAGAAAAAACATCTGAGGCAACTTTAGAATGAATATCTAAAGAATTATTAAATGACTCAATTAATTCTTTGGAATTACTAATATGAGCAAGTAATCTAAGTTCAATTTGTGAATAATCAGCACCTAATAAAATATTTCCATTACTTGGCAAAAAAGCTTTACGAATATTTCTACCAATTTCATCACGAACAGGAATATTTTGTAAATTGGGATCTACTGAGGATAAGCGACCAGTACGAGTTAAAGTTTGTTTATATATAGTGTGAATATATCCATTATTATCAATAAATTCAGGGAGACTTTCTAAATAAGTCGTATATAATTTATTTAAACTTCTATAATATAATATTTTTTCAATTATAGGATGAACTCCAAGTAATTTATGTAATACTTTTACATCAGTTTTATATCCCCCACTTTTATTTTTCTTTCCTCCTGGTAATTTTAAGTCATCGAATAAAACTTCACCTAACTGTTTTGGAGAAGAAATATTAAATTCTTTACCACACATTTTATATATTTCTTTAGATAAAATATCTATTTTAATATTTATTTCTTCGCTTTGTTCTTTTAACTTATTTTTATCAACATAAATTCCATTATATTCCATTTCAGCCAAAATTTTACATAAAGGAAATTCTACATCTTTATATAATTTTGCTAATTGATTTTCCTCTAATTCTTTTTGATATTTATTTTTAAAATCATATATATATCTTGATTTTAATGTACAATTTTTTTCTATGTTTTCAAAATTATTTTTTAATGATTTATCATAAAATTCAATATTTATTTTATCATTATTCATAATATAGGAAATATCATCTTTAGTATTATATTCAAGTAAATAAGTAGAAATCATTAAATCATCAACTATATTATCAAGATTAATATTATATTTTTTAAGTAAAATTATATTCTTTTTTAAATCATAAGTAAATTTTAGTTTATTTATTAATTTAGGCATAATTAAATTAATATCTTCTTTTTTTAAAAAATAATTTTTATTAGCGGAAGAAATTCCTATTCCTAAAATATTAGCATAATGATAATTAGTTTTATCACATTCAATATAAATTGAATATTCGCTGTCATTGAATTCAGTTTTAATAGATGCTATTTCATAATTTATTTCTTCTTTAGTATTCTCATCATTTTCTTTTAAATAAGAATAGAATTCTAATTCTTCATATAATTTATTTAACTTTTCAATATTGCCTTTATTAACCTTCGTTTCTTCAAAACTAATAGGCAAATCAATACTTGTATAAATAGTAGCCATTTTTTTAGAAAAATAAGCTGTTTCTTTATCTATAATTAATCTTTCTTGCTGTTTACCTTTTATCTTATCAATATTTTTATATATACCATCTAAATCATTATATGTCTGAAGTAATTTTAATGCTGTTTTTTCCCCAATGCCTGTAACTCCTGGTATATTATCAGATAAATCCCCAGCCAAAGCTTTCATATCAATAATTTTAATTGGATCAATTTTATAATCATCTTTAAAAGTTTGCTCATTATATCTAATATATCCAGATTTTTTTAAAAGTTTCATTTCTGTTGAAGAATCAATTAATTGAAGTAAATCTCTATCGGAAGAAATAATTGTTGTTTTAAAATTATTAGCCTCATCACATTTGGCAAATGAACCTATAATATCATCTGCTTCATAATCATCCATTTCTAAACAACAAAATCCCATAAGAGAAACAATTTGTTTAGCTACTGGGAATTGTAATCGTAAATCTTCTGGCATGGAAATTCTTCCTGCTTTATAATCTTTATATTCTTTGTGTCTAAAACTTTTTCCCTTATCAAAAGCTACAACCATATAAGATGGATTTTCTTCTTGTTTTATTTTATTTAACATAGCTATAAATGAAAATAAAGCATTTGTTGGAAATCCTTTAGAATTTTTTAAATTTCCTCCACTATATGCAGTTGCATAATAGCTTCTAAATAATAAATTATTTCCATCAACTAATATTAAATTATTCATTATTACCACCTGATTTTATTATAACAAAAATTGTTATATTTAACTACAATAAAAAAAACGAATATTTTCGTTTATTTTTTTTAACTTACTAAAACTAAAAAATTAATACTAATTAAACAAATTCTTAGTCTAAATAATTAGATTATTTTTAGATAATATAATATCTACATTTTATATATCTTTCCAAAAAGTATATTGATACAAAAATTATTTTTGATAATTTCTTATTTATTATGACTCTTAGTTAATTGCTTATTTTTTTTATGTTTTAGAGCATCTACTAAAGAAAAAATTAAAAATTCGGAGCCAAGCCCTACTATAATTGGTATTAAGTTTTTATTTTCATATACTATTTTCCCATCTAATTCTTCATTATAATACTCAATATCCAATTTTTCTGTTTTTTGATCTAATTCATCAATTGAAGAAAATTCTAAATTAAAATCTGCATAATCACTATCATATAAATTAAGAAATAAATACTTTTTTATTGTTTCATTTACATAATCTTTATAATCCCCATTAAATTCATCATTTATATAACTATTTAAAAATTTTTTTAAACCTGAATATTCATCAAATACCGTTAAATCAACATAAAATATTTGATCATTTTTTAAATATACAATATTCCAAGCATGACTAGATTTATTGCTGTTGTAAGCACTTATTTTTCTAGATTTAATATCCAATTTATAACATAAAATTTCAAATAAGGCCGAATAATTGGCACATATTCCATTTACATTTTCACCATTTTTATTAATAATAGATGAAATATTATTTACATTATAATAAGCAATATTTTTAAAGTTATCATCTTCATAACTACTATTTTTTATATTTTCATCATATTTTATTTTACTACATATATAATTAGAAATTATAAATATTTTATAGATATCTGAAGATTCTTTTTTAATTTTTAAGTTATCTATTATTTCATTTAATTTATTATCTAACTTTCTAGCAGCATCAATTCTATCAGATTTTATCATCGAATCATCATAATTTTGCAAATAATTAATAAATATTAAATTGTTTAAATCGTTACTGTAATCACTTAAAGAATCAGTATAAATTTCAATTTCTTTATTTTTTATTCTTGATACGTCAAATTTATTTTCCCTATCTTTTTCAACATTTTATTTAAAAAAATTAAGCATAACTTTATTAACTGAAGAAGCATTAATAAATTCAATATCTTTATCAGTTAACAATTCTGCATTATTTATTTTGATTGTATTTAAATTAGTACATTTTTTTAAAAAACTTAAATCCTCATTTTCATTCATATTAATATCTAAAGTAGTTAATTTTTCTAACAATTCAATTGTAATATTTGGATCATTTTTTTCAAAATTACACAAAAAATTAACATCTAATAATTTAGTGTCTATTAATTCTTGATTATATAATTCTGTTCTTACATTATTTGAAACTTTAGTAATTGTTTCAGAATATAAAATAATTTTAGTACAAATATAACCAGTTGATACAATCATAAGTGATGTTAAATATGATAAAATTTTTTTCTTAATGTCATTCACTTTAATCCCCCTCAATTGAAGTGTATAATATCATATTATTTAAATCTTGTCAAATTTTACAGTATAATTTAAAAAATATAATTGATGTTAAATTTGTTCCTAATGAGTTTTAAGTCTTCTAACTTATCTGATGAACTTAGATTCTATCAATGAATAATGGTAAAGTTGAAAAAGTCACAGAAATGATAACGAAAGATTTTTATAATAACTTAAAATTTTATTCTCTTGAAGATTTAAGATATCAAGCTAAACTATATTTAAAAAGGTGAAATAATATTCCAAAGGCTATTTTTAATTATAAAACTCCAAATGAACAAGGATTATATTTAAAGTAAAAAAAATTAACTCAATTATCTTGAATTAATTTTTATATAATTTTTTTCACATCATTTACAAATATACAGTTGAAAACTTTTTGTCTTTTACTTGTCAAAAAAAGATTTATTACAAAATTTATCAATAATTTAATGTTTTATTAATATTGGAGCTGATGTTTGTTTTTTATTTTTTGTTGCATAAAATGATTCAAAATAATCTTGATAATCTCCACTAGCATCAAGATAAGAGTTGTAATCATTCTTGCTAATATACCATTCTTCTATTTCTTCTTTAGTGGAAGTACCAACAATCTCTAGATTTTCATCATAAAATGTATATAACATTTTTTCGTCACCAATATCGTAACCGTAATCGTAATCAACACCTATTAAATAACTAGCTTTTTCTTTTGGAGCAATTTGAGTATGAAAGTAAAACCAATCATATTTTTTACTTGTTTTGCCTGTTTCATAATTATAGAAATAAGTATCAGGTGCTAAGGGATTTCTATCTTCTCCTTCAAAATAATTTTCAATTACAACTGTATTTCCAATTAATGCTTCAAAGTGACCATCAAAAGAGCAAAGTTCCATTCCATTATTATCTAATAATGTTACACGAGGATTTAAAGTACTATCATTTAAATCTTTTCGTAAAGTTTCTCCTACAAAATAATCATATTGTTTATCAGTATCAACTTTTACCCAACTACCCAATAATGCTCCAACAGCTGTCAAATGCCTATAATTACTTAACAAACTTATTTCATCAAAATTATTAGATAATCTATTTCCATCTTCATCTGATAAATATACCTTAGTATCTGTTTTTTCAAATATAGATTCATAAAGATGTGGTTCATCTGACAATATTATTCCTCTTTTTTCGCCATTAATTAAAGTTTCTACTCCAGCAATTTCAGGCGAATTACTATCTATATATGAAGTTGTTATTTCTTTTTGTCTTTCTGAACTATTATTAGATTTTGAATTTGAGCATCCAGCCATAGTCACAGCCATAACTCCTGCTAATGATAAAGCACATAATCTTGTTTTAATATTTTTTAATATACTTAAATTATTAACATTCATAAAAATTTCTCCTTTTTAATTAACGTTTATTGAAGCATATTTTTTAATTTTTGTCAATAATAAATATAAGAATAAAAAAATACAAATATTATTTAACTTGTATTTTTATAAATTTATTAAATGCAATTTTATTAACACATATCAATAAAAGTTTTGAATAAATTATTCATATCTTCCATAATTTCTGGATGAAATTCTACTCCTATTATAAATTTTTTATTTTTATATTCAATAGCTTCTATTACTCCATCATCACTAGTTGCTGATATTAAAAAATTTTTATCTACCTTATTTATTTTATAATGATGTAAACTATTAACTTTAATTCTATCTTTTTTTAAAATATCATAAAGTTTTGAATTTTTATTAATGTTAATATAATGACTCAATTTATTAATTTCTTTTTTACTATTTATATCATCATAATGATTAGAAGCTAAAACTAAATTATTTTTAGATTTATATTTTCCCAAAGCTTGATGTCCCATGCAAATACCAAGCAATGGTTTATCCTTTTTTATTGCATATCTTATTATATCTTGATAAGCATCAATAATATTATTACCACCAGGTATTATAAAACCATCACATAAATCAAGAGATCCTTTAATTATTTTATCATCAATAAATAAAATACTTATGGCTATAGCATTATTTTCCACAATTTTTTTTACATAATTATTTAAAGTATAATATCTATAATCAAAGGGATTTTCACTATTTTTATTTATAGAATTAGAAATAATTCCAATAACTTTTTGCATATTTTCACCTCAATTATATTATATCTTATTAAAAAAATAATTTTTTATTAAAAATTATTTTTAAGATTAAAACAAACTTAATTGATTTGATTCATTCAAGCCATCTAAAACTTTTAACGTTTTTAATTTATCTATAGTAGTAGTATTTACTTTACATCTATTTTGAAAATCTTCAATACTTATAAATGGTCTAATATTTCTTTCTTCTATAATTTTAGTAGCAACGTTATCTCCTAATCCTTCTAAAGCTCTAAAGGGAAAGTAAATAGATTTTTGATCATCGTCAATTACGAAAAATCTAGAATCTGATTTTTCTAAATTTATATTTCTAAATGAAAATCCTCTTAAAGTCATTTCCAAAGCAACATTCAATACTTCCAAAGTATTTTTTTCTTTGTTTGATGCATTAAATCCTTTAGCTATTATTTCAGCAATTTTTGCTCTAATTCCCTTTGTTCCTTGAAGCATTGATTCTATATCAAAATCAAAACATCTAATTCCAAAAAAATTTGAATAATAATTTATGGGATAGTATAACTTGAACCAAGCTACTCTAAATCCCATCATTACATAAGCAGTGGCATGAGCTTTTGGAAACATGTATTTAATCTTTTTGCAACTGCCAATAAACCATTCTGGAATGTTAAATTTACGCATTTCTTCTTCATAAATTGCCCATTGTTCAGGTTCTTTAGAAGCACGACCTTTTCGAACAAATTCAGAAATTTTAAAAGATAAAGATGGTTCCATATTATAATTAAGTAAAGTAACTAAAATATCATCACGACAACCAATTATATCTTTAAAAGGACATATATTTTGTAAAATTAAGTCACGAGCATTTCCATTCCAAACATCTGTTCCGTGAGAAAGTCCAGATATTTTTACAAGTTCAGCAAATGTTTTAGGCTTAGTTTCTTCTAACATTTTAATAACAAAATTTGTACCAAATTCAGGAATACCAAGCGTTCCTGAAGTGCAATTAATTTCACTTGTTTTAACCCCCAAAGCATCAGGAGAAGAAAATAAAGATAATACCTTTTTATCATCAAATGGAATATTCATTATATCAACACCAGTTGTATCTCCTAAATATTTAAGCATTGTAGGATCATCATGACCAAGTATATCTAATTTTAAAATATTATCATGTATGGCATGAAAATCAAAATGTGTTGTATACCAAGCTGCTTGAGTATCATCAGCAGGATATTGATAAGCAGTAAAATCAAAAACATCCATATAATCTGGAATTACAATAATACCTCCTGGATGTTGTCCAGTAGTTCTTTTTACACCAGTCACGCCTTTAGCTAATCTTTCTATTTCAACATTTCTAGCCATTATATTTTTATCTTCCATGTAACCTTTAACAAAGCCAAAAGCAGTTTTAGATGCAACAGTAGAAATTGTTCCAGCACGATAAACATTATGTTCACCAAAAAGAACTTTAGTATAATTATGAGCATCTGCTTGATTTTCACCCGAAAAATTAAGATCAATATCAGGAACTTTTTCGGCTTTGAAACCTAAAAAAGTAGCAAAAGGAATATCTTGTCCTTCTTTTTTCATCTTTTGATTACATTTAGGACATAATTTATCTGGCAAATCATATCCACTAGCATAGTTTAAACTAAATTTAACACCATTTTCCTCCCATATGGAATGTTTACAATTAGGACATAAATAATGAGCTGGTAATCCGTTTACTTCAGTGATTCCCATCATTGTTGCAACAAAAGATGAACCAACTGAACCTCTGCTTCCTACGAAATAACCATCTTCATTACTTTTCTTAACAAGTTTCTCGGCAATTAAATATAAAACAGAATAGCCATTACTAATAATACCATTTAATTCTGCTTCTATTCTATCTTTTACTATTTCTGGTAATGGATTGCCATACATTAAATGTGCTTTTTCATATACCATATCTTTAGTTATTTTGTCTGAGTTTTCCATTCTTGGCGTATATAATTTATCTTTTATAATTTGTATTTCCTCAACCATAGAAGCAATTTTATTCGGATTATTAACAACTATATCTTCAATTAATTTTTCATCTTCTAAAAATGAAAATTCATTTTTCATTTCATTAGTTGTCATGAAATACATATTAGGAATATTTTTTACATGATCCCTATAAAATGGATGAAATCCAAGACCAGGAACTTTTTGATAAGTAATAATTTCTCGATAAATTAAATCCTCTTTTTTTAAATTATGTACATCACCAGTAGCACAAACAATTTTTCCTGATGCAATTGCAGTATTAATAATTTTTTTAATATTATTTTCAATTTCTAACATACTACCCATATTATAAGTTTCAATTAAATATTTAGAAATACTTGGGGGATTAACTTCTATAAAATCATAAAAATTCATGCTATTAGCAAGAGATGATTCTTCTTTAGTTTTAGCAATATTAAATATTTCACCATTTACACACCCACTTCCAATAAGTAAACCTTCTCTATGTTCTTCAACTACACTTTTGGGTACTTTTGGCTCTTTATATAAATATTTAGTATTAGCAAGAGAAATAATTTTAAATAAATTTTTAAGTCCAACAGAATTTTTAGCAAGCAACGTTATGTGAAATGATTTAGCAAATTTAATTAAGCTCTTAGGATCTATATCTTCATATAAGCCATCTATATCTTCTATATTTCTATCATATAAAATTAAACACATTTTATAAAATGCTTTGGCTGTTGCTAAGGCATCATAATCTCCTCTGTGATGTTCATTTTCATTAAATTCTATATCATATCTTTTTGTTAAAGCTGATAAATTATGCCTAGCAAGTTCTGGATTTAAAATACGACTAATTTCCATAGTATCACATACAGTAGTATCAAAATGTTTAATATTATATTGATTGCATGCTCGAACAATAAATGATGTATCAAATCTAGCATTATGAGCAACTAGTGGATCATTTCCTACCCAATTTATAAATTTTTTAACGACATTTTCTTCATTTTCACAATTTTTGACAAGTTCATCATCAATTTGCGTAAGTTCTGTAATTTTTTTAGGAATTGGTCTATTTGGATTTATAAGTTCATCAAATTTATCTAAAATTTCCCCATTTTTTATTTTAACAGCTCCAATTTCAATTATTGAATCACTATTTGCATTAAAGCCAGTTGTTTCTATATCAAAAACAACAAATTCATCTTTTAAAAAATTATAATTTTTTCGATTAATTATTATATCAATATCATCATTAATAACTGAAAGTTCTACTCCATAAATTATTTTAATTCCATCCTTATTTTTATAATTGTAAGCATCAGGAAATGCTTGTAAAGAATTATGATCAGTAATAGCAACTGCTTTATGCCCAAATTTTTTAGCTTGAGAAATTAGATCTTTAACATTAATAACGCCATCCATTTGACTCATCATTGTATGAGCGTGAAGTTCAACTCTTTTGTTAATTGCCTCATCAGTAATTTCTTCTTCAATATGATTTATTTTTTCAATTGATTTAACATCCAAAACTAAATCATGAGCATATTCATCATTTTCAACATTACCAAAAAATTTATACCAATTTCCTTCAACAATACTTTTTTTTACATAAGGATAAATATTCATATCTTTTTTAAAAAATTTAACTTTAGCTAATAAACTATTAGTTTTATCACTAATTTTTAAGGTTATAATACAAATTTTTTCTTTCTCAAAAAATTCAATGCCAAAAACATATGCTTCTACACAGACATTTTTTACTTCATTAATAATATTATCAATTGAAGATGACGGTATTTTACAATAATTTCCATATATTAATGGACTTTCTTTAACTTCAACTGTTTCAATATCTTTGTTTTCTTCTATTATTTTTATAGTTTCTTTTTGTTTTTCAATATCAAATTTTATATTTATTTTTATATCATTAAAACCATACTCTTTTAATTTTTTATTTAAAGATGGTATTTCTTCTTTAATATTTTGTTCAGCAATTTTGCTACTAGTTGTAATAGTTACACAATTATTTTCAATAATAATTTTGTTATCAATAATATCTTGTAAAGAAGGTCTTTTAATAATTAACTTATTTAAAAAATAATTAAAAAAAGAAGAAATATCATTTTCATTTATAATTTCATAATTAAAAAAAATATTAATTTTTTTGATTAATCCAAATCCTTTTTCACATTTATTTAAAAGCTTTGCAACAATTTCAGTATCAATTACATGAGGTAATAATAAATAAACTTTTATACTTTCATTTTTTTTATTAAGAATAACTTTTTCAACTTTAGCATTCTTAAAATAATCTTTATATTCAATAAAATCTATTTTTTCTAAAAATCTTTCAAGTTCATTATCCATACGCAAATACTCCTATTAATTTTATTTTATCAAAATGTTTAGAAAGTTTAAAGAAAAAATTATTGTTAAAATATTAATAATTCATCTTGATTAGCTCCACTATTATATTCAGCATAAATTGCAAATATACCTGCAGCCAAAAATAATAAACTAGAAATTAAAGAAGCATGTGCAGCCATTACTTCTTTTTTAGTTGCCACTTTTTTTAAATTTTTTATTCTTTTATAAGATCTAAATACAAAATAAACATAAATAATAAACGCAATAACTAATATAGTCAAATTTATACCTTTAATTTTTTGATTATTTTTATTGCTATGTTTATAAATGTCATCTAATTCAAGTTGATCTGAAATAAGAGCAAATATTGCTATAAAAAAGTAGATTATCCAAATAAAATCCTCAATTCTTATTTCTTCAATTTTGTTAACATCTTCATAATTCATAATAAATATTATGTTAAAAATTTAAAAAAAAAGACTATTTTGCTAGTCTTTTACATCTTTCTTCTTTATTAGGTTCTATTAAATAAGAATCATTTACCAATATTTGAAGTTTATTTAAATTTATTTGAATTTCTTTCATTAATTTTTGAGTATTTTTATAATTTTCTTGAATCATGTTAAATTTAGTACTTTTTATAATTGATGGAGTCAAATGGTAATAAATATAATTATTTATGTCCTCATAATAAACTCCACCTGTAATTATATTTTTAAAAATTGTTAAATCTTTTTTTGGAAAATTCACTAATTTTATAGGAGAATATTCAATTACAACATTATCATCAATTCTATATCTTTCTCCATTACTAGCTTTATAACTACTTAAAAATGGATTAGCTTTACACAATGTATAAATTTTTCCTTGATACATATATGAATCTAGTTTTTTTACTTTACAAAAATTAGAAACTGGAACATTTAGTGAAGTTTTACATAGTTTATTTTGTTTTATCTTTGCTTTTATTTCTTTTTGTAATTTACTAGATACAACAGATTGAGGAAATAAACCCATTTCACTTTCAGTAACATTTTCTGATAATACAACTTCATTTAAAAAATAATCTTTAATCAAAGAATATGATGCAATTGGACGAATACCATCTGATTTAGAATTCCATTTAGTTTCTATAGGAAAACCATTCCAATTAACTCTCATAAGTGGATTATTTTTAAATTCTAACCAATAACATCCTACTTTTTCTTCGTAAAGCAAATCAACTCCTAATAATGCTGCAAAATCTGTTACATTAGCTCTCAAATAAGGTTTTACATAATCTTCCTTATATAAATCACTAAATAAATCAATATCAGGTAATTTTAATTTTACATCCATAAAAAATCCTTCTTTCTTTTAATAAATTATACTAACATAAAAATATTTATAAGTAAATAAAAAAACTATTATTTATTTTTTCTTTTTGTAGTGTTACAATTGTAAGTCTTCTAACTTACCTGATGATCTTAAATTTTATCAGTGGACCTGTATTGATGAAGCATCCCGTGAAAGA
>CANQYB010000018.1 GCA_947627975.1 uncultured Bacilli bacterium
AAAAAAGTTAAATCTTTAAATAATTTTGTTATATTATCACGATTTTCTCAAGAAAAGATAATTTCAATTAAAAATGGAATTGATTTATATGTAAAATTTTATGATCAAGCCAATAATGAAAATCTTAAATTAGATATTTATGGGGATGGAAATTCTTTAGAAGAAATTAAAGATTATATAAAAGATTACTCTAAAAAATATAATATTAAATTATGTGGTAAAACTAATGAAGTGGCAAAAGTACTAGATAAATACGATGTTATTATAGGAATTGGTAGATGCATATTAGAAGGCATAACAATGAAAAAAATTGCTATAATTAGTGGAGTATATGAATTAAAATATATGATAACGCCAAAAAATATAGTGGAAACTATTAATGAAAATTTTGTCGCCGAATTTTTAAAGTCGAAATCTGCTGATGAAATTGTAAGTGATTTATTAAAATTAGATGAATCTGCAATTAATGATATTACTCAAAAAAATTATAATATAATAAATAAAAAACTAGATATTAAAAAAAATATATATTATCTTCAAGATTATAATATAACTTATAATAAAGATGTAATAGTAAATTTATTTGATTTAGTTAAAAAAAATCAAGATGATTATAAAAGTTTACAAAAACAATTAGAAAAAACTATCGATTCACATGAAAAAATCAAAATATATAATAATCAAATATTAGAAGAATTAAACAACATTAAAAATAGCAAACGCTATAAATTTGTCAATAAATTAGCAAAATTAAAATTTTGGCAATAACAACTTAAAAATATTTTTAGTATAAATTAACTAAAAAGGAAAAAAATAATACCAAGGAAACAAATTGTCGTTTCCTTGTTTTGTTTATAAATTAGTGATAAAATAAAGTATAAAAATTGATGTAAATTTTTGCTTCTAAAAAAGCATAAGTAAGGTGATAATTATGTTTAAATTAGTATCAAAATATAAACCAAGTGGCGATCAACCTCAAGCTATAGAAAAATTAGTAGAAGGAATTAAAGAGGGAAAGAAAGAACAGGTTTTACTAGGAGCAACAGGAACTGGTAAAACTTTTACAATTGCTAATGTTATTGCTAAGGTTAATAAACCAACCCTTGTTTTAGCTCATAATAAGACACTTGCTGGACAACTATATTCAGAATTAAAAGAATTATTTCCGGAAAATAAAGTTGAATATTTTGTTTCCTATTATGATTATTATCAACCAGAAGCTTATGTACCATCAAGTGATACTTATATTGAAAAAGATGCATCAATTAACGATGAAATTGATGAATTAAGGCATGCTGCAACTGCGGCAATATTATCAAGAAGAGACACAATTGTAGTTTCTTCGGTATCCTGTATTTATAATATTGGGGAAGTTGAAGATTATAAAAATAGTATGTTAATTTTGAGTTTAAAGGATAAAATAAAAAGAAACGAAATTTTATCACATTTAATTGATATGACATATGAAAGAAGTGAACTAGATTTTCATAGAGGAACTTTTAGATCTAAGGGAGATGTCATTGAAGTAATTCCCTCAGGTGAACATTCACATGGAATTAGAATTGAAATGGAATTTGATGAAATATCTCGTCTTTCAATATTTGATCCTTTAACAGGTACAATTTTAGAAAATAAAAAATCTGTTTCCATTTATCCTGCTAGTCACTTTGTAGTAAGCGAAGATAAAAAAGAAGAAGCTATAAGAAGAATAAAAGAAGAACTTAAAAATAGATTAGAAGAACTTCATAGAGAAAATAAATTAATAGAAGAACAAAGACTTAGAGAAAGAACTAATTTTGATATGGAAATGCTTGAGGAAACTGGATTTTGTAATGGAATAGAAAATTACTCACGTCATTTAACTTTACGAGATGAAGGTCAAACTCCTACAACATTAATGGATTTTTTTGATAAAGATTATCTTTTAGTAATTGATGAATCACATGTAACACTTCCCCAAGTTAGAGGAATGTTTAATGGAGATAGAGCTCGTAAACAAACTCTTGTAGATTATGGTTTTAGATTACCATCAGCACTTGATAATAGACCTTTAAAATATGATGAATTTGTTCAAAAAATTAATCAAGTTATTTATGTTTCTGCAACTCCAGGGGATGAAGAATTAAAATTGGTTAATAATAATTATGTAGAACAAATTATTAGACCAACTGGACTTTTAGATCCTTCAATAGAAGTGAAAAAAACCGAAGGACAAATTGATGATTTAATTGCGCAAATTTATAAAAGAAAAGATCAAAATGAAAGAGTATTGATAACTACTTTAACAATAAGAATGGCCGAGGAACTAACGGCATATTTAAAAGATTATGATATAAATGTTGCATATTTACATAGTGAAATTAAAACATTAGAACGACTTAAAATAATTCATGATTTAAGAATTGGGAAATATGATGTTGTTGTTGGAATTAATTTACTTAGAGAAGGTATAGATATTCCAGAAGTAAGTTTAATAGCAATAATGGATGCAGATAAACAAGGATTTTTAAGAAGTAGTAGAAGTTTAATTCAAACAATTGGAAGATGTGCAAGAAATAGTAAAGGACATGTCATTATGTATGCTGATCTTATTAGTGATTCTATGAAAATAGCAATAGATGAAACAAATAGAAGAAGAGAAATTCAAGAGAAATATAATAAAAATCACAATATTGTTCCTAAAACTATAAACAAAAAAATTAATGATATAATTTCCAATACTGATGAAAAAATAATAGAAAAGCCAAAAATTTCTAAGAAAGAACAAATAAAATTAATGAATGATATTGAAGAGCAAATGAAATTAGCGGCTAAAAATCTAGACTTTGAAAAAGCTATGGAACTTAGAAATATATTATTTGAAATGAAAGGAATAAAATAAAATGAAAGCATTAATTACAGGAGCCTCATCCGGAATGGGATATTGTTTTGCAAAAGAATTATCAAAAAGAGGTTATGATTTAATAATAGTAGCTAGAAGAAAAAAAAGATTGGAAAAATTAAAAAAAGAATTAAGTACAAAAGTAGAAATAATGGAAATAGATTTAGCAAAGGAAGAAAATGTTTTTAAACTTTATGAAAAAACAAAGGATAAAAATATTGATTTTTTAATTAATAATGCTGGATTTGGTTTGTTTGGTTCTTTTGATAAAACTAGTTTGGATAAAGAATTAGAAATGATTAATGTAAATATAAAAGCATATCATATTTTAACAAAATTATTTTTAAAAGATTTTATGAAAAAAAATAAGGGTAGAATATTAAATGTTGCCTCATCAGCTGGGTTTTTAGCTGGACCTTATTTAAATACATATTATGCAACTAAAAATTATGTTTTAAAATTAACTTTAGCAATATATGAAGAATTAAAAGAAAAAAATAGTAATGTAAAAATTTCTGCATTTTGTCCAGGACCTGTAAATACAGAATTTAATAAAGTTGCTTTTGGATATTTTACAATTAAGGGTTTATCACCTGAATATGCTGTAAATTATTGTTTAAATAAATGTTTTAAAAATAAATTAATTATAATTCCAGGGTTCTTTATGAAATTAGGAGTATTTTTCTCTCGTTTTTTACCATATAAATTGCAGTTGAAATTTACTTCTGGAATTCAAAGAAGAAAATAATTTTTGACAAAATAAAAATAGATATATATAATAAATTATTATTAATTTTATAAAATTAAATTTTATAAAAATGTAGTGAAAAAGGTGATGTTTATGGATTTTATTAATATAAAAGGAGCAAGAGAAAATAATTTAAAAAATATTGACATAAAAATACCAAAAAATAAATTAGTTGTAGTAACAGGGGTTTCCGGATCAGGAAAATCATCATTAGCTTTTGATACAATTTATGCTGAAGGGCAAAGAAGGTATGTAGAAAGTTTAAATGCATATGCCCGTCAATTTTTAGGTGGGATAAAAAAAAGTAATGTCGATTCTATTGAAGGTCTTTCACCAAGTATTGCTATAGATCAAAAAACTACTAATAAAAATCCAAGAAGTACTGTTGGAACTGTAACAGAAATTTATGATTATTTAAGACTTTTATTTGCTCGAGTAGGAACACCATATTGTCCTAATCATAATATTCCAATAAAAAGTCAAAGTATTGAAGAAATGGTTAATAAAATATTAAATTATGAAAATAATTCTAAATTGACAATTATGTCTCCAATAGTTCGTGGGGAAAAAGGAACTCATCAAGAAATATTAAGTAATCTTCAAAAAGAGGGATATACTAAAGTAAGAGTAAATAATGTTGTGTATGATTTATCTGATGATATAAAACTAGAAAAAAATATTAAAGATAATATTGAAGTAATAATTGACAGAATAATTTTAAATGAAAATGAAAGAAGTCGAATTTTTGAGGCGGTTGAAACAGCCACTAAATTATCTTCTGGATATGTTTTAATTAAAGTAAATGATGATGAAGTATTAATGAGTGAAAAATATGCTTGTGTACATTGTAATTTTTCTATTCCAGAGCTTGAACCACGAATGTTTTCGTTTAATGCCCCATATGGTGCTTGTCCAGATTGTAAAGGTCTTGGTAATGTTTTAAAAATTAGTGAAGATTTAATTGTTCCTGATAAAAATTTGTCTATAAATCAAGGAGCAATTCAAACATTAACAAATGATCAAAATATATATTTTACATCTTTAAAAACTGCATGTGAATTTTATAATATTGATATGGATAAACCTATGAAAGATTTATCCAAGAAAGAATTAAATATAATATTTTATGGCAGTAAAGATTTAATTGACTTTAAGTTTGTTGCTAAAAATGGTAATACTAGATATCAAAAAGACTATTTTGAGGGAATAATTAATAATCTAGAAAGAAGATATATGGAAACAAGTTCAACGTGGATAAGGGAATGGTTAAATAATTATATGGTAGAACTTCCATGTAAAACTTGTAAAGGAGCTAGACTAAAAGATAGTGTTTTATCTGTCTTAATTAATAAAAAAAATATTTATGAAGTAACTAAATTAAGTATTAAAGAATTGATAGTTTTTATTGATAATTTAAAACTAACCAAAGAACAATTAAAAATTGCCGATTTAATTATTAAAGAAATAAAATCAAGATTAACTTTTTTAGATAATGTTGGACTTTCTTATTTGACATTAGATAGAGAGGCTGCAACTTTATCTGGTGGAGAATCTCAACGTATAAGATTAGCAACTCAAATTGGCAGTAGATTAACTGGAGTTTTATATGTTCTTGATGAGCCATCGATTGGATTGCATCAAAAAGATAATGATAAACTAATTGCATCTTTAAAAAATATGAAAGACTTAGGTAACTCATTAATTGTTGTAGAACATGATATTGATACAATGCTTGCATCTGATTATTTAATTGATATTGGACCCGTTGCTGGAGAAAATGGAGGATATGTTGTAGCAAGTGGAACACCTCAAGAAGTAATGCAAAATAAAGATAGTATTACAGGTGCATATTTAAGTGGAAGAAAAAAAATAGAAGTACCAAAAACAAGAAGAAAAGGTAATAAAAAATTTTTAAAAATAAAAGGAGCAAGTGAAAATAATTTAAAAAATATTGATGTTGATATACCACTTGGAACTTTTACATGCGTTACGGGAGTATCAGGTTCTGGTAAAAGTTCTTTAATAAATGAAATATTATATAAAAGTTTACATAATCATTTATATTATAAAAAAGAGAGAGTTGGAAAATGTAAATCAATTAAAGGAATGGAAAATATTGATAAAGTAGTTTATATTTCTCAAGATCCAATTGGACGAACACCACGTTCTAATCCTGCAACTTATACTGGAGTATTTGATGATATCAGAGATTTTTTTGTTAATACTAAAGAAGCTAAAATTAGAGGATATGATAAAAGTCGTTTTTCATTTAATGTTAAAGGGGGAAGATGTGAAGCATGTTATGGAGATGGAGTTAAAAAAATAGAAATGCATTTTCTTCCTGATGTATATGTACCATGTGATGTATGTCATGGTAAAAGATATAATAAAGAAACTTTGTCTATAAAATTTAAGGGCAAAAATATTGCAGATATTTTAGATATGAAAGTTGAAGAAGCTATAGAATTTTTTGAAAATGTTCCCAAAATTAAAAGAAAATTACAAATTTTAGTAGATGTGGGACTTACTTATATTTCACTTGGCCAAAGTGCTCCTACTTTATCAGGAGGAGAAGCAGGAAGAGTTAAACTAGCTAAAGAACTTCAAAAAAAACCAACAGGAAAAAGTATATTTATTTTAGATGAACCAACTACAGGCTTACATTCTGAAGATATTTCTAAATTATTAAAAATTTTTAAAAATATAGTTGATAATAAAGATACAGTAGTTGTAATAGAACATAATTTAGATATTATAAAATGTGCTGATTATATAATAGACTTAGGTCCAGATGGCGGAGACAATGGAGGAAGAGTAATTGCTACTGGAACACCAGAAGAAGTTTCAAAAATAAAAAATTCATACACTGGTAATTATTTAAAAAAATATTTGTAAAGATTTAAGACTATCTTAAATCTTTTTTATTTATTAAGAATGCTTGACACTTATTTTTTTAAAATATATAATTTAATTAAAATAAAGGGTTGATAGTATGAACTGTAAACATTGTAAATCTATAGTTAATTTAAAAGATATATATTGTTTTAAATGTGGAACAAGATTAAAAGAAATAAAAAAAGAAACAAAAATTAACCATATTTTACCTTATACAGGAATTTTATTTTCAGTCTTTAGTATTTTTATTGTTATAATTTTTATTTATCTTACAGTTTCTTCTAATAATAATCCTACAGTTTATTTTAATGATACTATATTTGAAGCAAAAGGAACTACTGATCCTTCTTTATTTTCATATTATTCAACATCTATAATTTATGATAATAAATATAATTTTAAAAGAGTATCTAATATAGATGAGGCAAAAGAATATATTATTAAAGAAAGTCAAAAACAGCGTAAAAAATGTGGAAATAATTTAATTGAAAAAAGTGAAAAAAATATACAAGAAAAATATGAAATAGATGCTGTTAACTTATGTGAATTTAATACTAAAACAATTGAAAACGTTGAGAAAGTTTTTTCTAAAACTTTTGAAATTTTTCCTAATACAAAAGGCTATATGACTAATATTACTTTAATAAATCCTAGTAATGAAGATAATTTTTTAGCTTCATTTAAACCTATATTTCAATTTATAAATGAAAAAGGGAATATTAAAATATTTCCTTGGGTAATAAAAACACAAATGTTATTAAATAGTAATTATTATCTTAATGAAGAATATTTAAATACTACAATCAATTCATCCGTAGGATGGTTTGTAGATGGTGCAAATAGTTATTCTATTATTTCACATGAACTTGGACATTATTTATCATTTGTTGCCCTTTTAAAAAAATATAATATAAAATCAATAGAATTTGTTAATAGTAAAAATTTAGATTCTATTCTTTCTGTTAATTCAGAACTTGAAAACGGAACTTTTTCGGAAGAAATAATTACAGAAGCATACAATAATTATATTACAAAATATGATTTTATATCATTAAATGAATTTCAAGGAACAATATCAGAATATGCCAGAAATGAAATTTATGATGAAACAATAGCTGAGGCATATCATGATTATTATTTACATCAAGAAAATGCAAATAAAGCTAGTTTAGAAATTGTTAATGTTTTGAAAGAGAGGCTAAATAAATGAAAAAATTATTTATATTATTATTTATTTTTATGGGCATCAATGTATATGCATCTTCATTAGAAACATTAGATATTAATAATAAATATATTGATACTAATTATTTAAACATTCCATATGCTTCACGAAATATTTCAAATATAGATAATATAAAGAAAGTTATATTTGAAAAATTAAAAAAATCAAAACACGGTTATAAGTTTGATGGAATATCAAAGATTAATATTTATAAATTTAATAATAATTATATAGCTTTTGTTGAATTATTTAATGCTACTAAAAATAATAAAAAAACTAATGTAAATTTTATTTATACAATTAATAAAAATTTAAAAATAATTAAAACTGAAATTGATGATATAGAAAAAATTAAAACTAAATATTTAAATGAAAAAGAAAATAATATAGAAAATGACATTAAAGAAAAAATTGTCTATTTAAAAACTTATAAAAATAATGAAATAGACAAAATAGCTTTTGGTTCATTTATTAATAATGATACAATTTTAACCTCTGCCGATTTTATAAAAGAATCAATATATAATAATCAAGAAATTATTGTATATAAAGATAAAGAAATTTTTAAAATTAAAGGAGTTGTAACATTAACAAATGATATATGTTTATTAAAACTTGATACTTTTAATAATAGTTATTTTAATATTTCTTCCATGAAAAAAGGAAAATATATTCAAATTAAAAATAATAATAATTATGAAACATTAAAACAAGAAATTAATATATTAAATGAAGATGATATAGTATTTTCAAAACAAATAAATAATAATTATTCTTATTCATCATTAATAATCGATAATGAAAATAATTTAGTAGGAATAACATTAAATGATTTTAATTATTCTAACTATGAAGCAATTTTTAATTTGAAATTAATTGATAACAATTTAAATTTTGATTCTTTTAAACCATTAGAAGAAGTAAAGAAAATTTTAAAAATAAATACTCAAAATTCTACTAAAAAGACTGAATCAGAGAATAAAATTTTAAAATATTTAGAAATTGGTGATTTAAAAAATAGTATTAAAAAAGATTTAATAAGATCAAATGTAGGAGAAATTGTAACTTTAAGATATAAAAATAAAAATAATTCAAGTTCACTAAATTCTGATTTGTTAAAATTTAGTAATAATTTAATAAATGATGGTTATAAATTACTAGCCTCTTCAAAAATTAAAGAAATATATGAAAATAATAAATATAAAATTATAATTTTAAATATTTTAAATTCATATACTATCGTTATTAGTGAGGTGTAAAATGAAAAGAAAAAAGCAATTATTTATATTAGGTTTTATAATTATTTTTTTAATTATTATTTTACTTTTAAGAATTTATACTGATTCTAAAAAAGGATTAAAAAAAATAAATAATAATTTTGTGACTTATAAATATAACATTTTTTGGGAAGTTAAAAAAAACAATAAAAATAGTATAAGTTTAAAACATAAAAATGGAAGTGTTATGAATCTTTACATTAAAGAAAATAATAATAGTAATATGTCTTTAAATGAATATGCTAAAATTATTATAAATAATTATCAATATACTAAAATAACAAGTGAAGATAATAATGTTGTAAATGAAAATAATTATGAAGGAAAAAATATTTTATTAGAAAATAAAAATAAAGAAATATTACTTACTATTTTTAAAAAAGGCGATTTAATAATTATTAATGAGTATATATCAACTTTAAAAAAATTTGATACTTTAATAGATAGTGTTTTGACAACTAATTATTATTTAAAAATAAAGGATGTGAGATAATGATTTGTCGTTATTGTTTTAATAAAACAAAGGATGAAGATTATTATTGTAGAGTTTGTGGTCATAGGACTAATAAAATGCCAAAAGCAGGTGAAACGCTACTTACTCCTTTGATTGAAACTTATAAAGAAGAACCAAAAGAAAAAAATCCATATAAAAAATTTTATATATATGCCTCAATAGTTTTATCATTATTTTTAATAATAATTATTTATTTAATAATTTTGATAATAAAAAATAAAATTTAATTTTTTATAATATTTAATTGATTAATATAAATAAATATGATATTTTATATATAGTATAGTAAGGAGAAATAATATGGATAATAATGAAAAAAATAAAATGTCAGAAAATATAGAAATGCCAAAATTGCAAAATGAAAATAATAATATTGAAAATCAAAATAGCAACAATAACAACAATAGTAAAACAAAAGTAATAATGATAGCCGTAATTACAAGTATTTTACTTGTAACTATAATTGGAGTTTCATTTGCTTACTTTAGTGCAGCAATCACAGGTAATGCAAGTAGTAATAATGTTACAGCTACAACAGAAACTTGTTCTTTAACTGTATCTTATCGTACTGGAAATAATGCTATTTCTTTAAGTAATATTTCTGCTCCTAAAAATGGATCAGATACAACTTCGGCTTTATATTTTTCAGTTGCATCAACTTGTGCATCTGCTAGAAATATTACTATACAACTAGCAAATGTTTCAAATACTTTTTGCCAAAAAGTAGCTGCTCAAACTGATACTGCTTGTAATAATACTAGTGGAACAATTAATGTTGCAGATGAAATTTATTATAAAATTGATTCTTGTTCAAGTAATACAGATACTAATTGTGCAACGGCTGTAAAAGATCAAACAGCTGCCCCAACAGCAGCAACCGCAAATATTGGTACTAACCAAATTCCAGCTAAAACTACTAAACATTATAAATTAACTGTTGGATTTAAAAATAAAACTGACGTTACTCAAAATTATAATCAAGGTAAAACATTTTCTGGAAGAGTAAATATTGTAGAAGGATAAAATCTTTTACAAGTTTTTTTATGAATAAAATAATAAAGGAGTATTGAAGTTAATGAAAAAATCAAAAAATAAATCCCAAAATAAAAGAAAAATTGTAATAACAATAATAATTATTGTAGTTTTAGCTTTATTAGGATTTGGTGCATATATTTTATTAAAGCCAGCAAATAGATTAGCTGATACAAATTATAAGGCTACAACTTTACGTTTTTCTTCTAATTGCAATTTTGGAATAAAGATGACTGTTGGTCAAAAAGAGACAATTTCCATTATAAAATTAACTGAAAATAGTATTCGTACCATAAATTCAAATGGAAAAGTATTACCAACTAATAATGATACAATTGCAGTTTCATGTCTTGATCCTGGTTATGCTACTCGTTGTGATGCTCCAGCTCTTAGTACTAGTTTTTCTCATAAATGGCAACTTAAAGCAAAAAAAGCTGGAAATGTTAAAATTCAAGTTATGAAACGTTCGGAAATTATAGAAAGTTGTCCAATTACTATTTATGATAAGCCAAAAAGTATAAGTATAAATAATGATGAAATTAAATTAGCACCAGGTGAAAAATATACATTTGCTGCTACTATTAAACCAACAACTGCTTTTCAAAAAGTTAAATGGAAAAGTTCGAATACAAATGTAGCTACTATTGATGATAAAGGTAAAGTTACAGCTAAAAATTTAGGGCAAACAATTATTACTGCAACAGCCAACGATGATTCAAGTATATTTGAAACATCAAAAGTTATTGTAAAAAAGATTGATACTTCTATTCCATCTTCATCATCTTCAAATAAAAATAAATCTTCAAATTCAAATCAAACAACTAATAATTCCAATAATAAATTTTCATATAATTTTTATGCAATTATGAACGTTGGTAAATCCCAAACTATTACTTCTCCTTCAACTAAAATTTCTTGTATGAGATTGAGTGGTAGTTCAATAGCTGTTTCAGATAATTGTTATTTAGTTGCTACTTCACTAGGATCAACAACTGTTAGAATTATTGGGAAAAATGGTGGATATTATGATCAAGTTATATCAGTTGTTCAAGAACAAAAATCTCCAACATTTAATTATAATTATCCAACTTCTATAGGTAAGGGTAAGCAAGGTAACGTTAATATTACATATATAGATTGGGGAACTGAAAGTGGCTCTTGTAAATTTACTTCTTCAAACTCTAGTGTTTTATCGATTAATTCAACAACTGGTGCGTTAAAAGGACTAAAAATAGGCTCAGCAACTGTAACTGTTAAATGTGGTTCATCAACAGGAAGTTCAGTGATAAATGTTGTTTCAAATGATACATTTACGTTTGCTGGTACTGATGCAAAACTTTATGTTGGGACAACTACAGTATTTACTCCAGTTATAAATGGTACTTTAAAAGCCAATAAAAATGTAAAATGGAAAAGTTCAGATCCATCAATTGCTACAATTGATGCAAATGGAAAAATAACAGGTAAGAAAGCTGGAACAACTAAAATTACTGGAACTTATGAAGGCATGTCAGTTACAGTTAATGCAAAGGTAAAAAAAGATAGTACCAAGCCAGTAATTAAATCATTTACTCATTCATCTAATGGTAAATGGACAAATAAAGCTAAATTATCTTGGAATATAATTGAAAATGAGTCAGGAATTAAAAATGTCCAATATAGATTAAATAAAAAAGGTGATTGGAAAAATTTTGGACAATCTGAATGGTATGGTTTTATTAGAGAAAAAAATAGAAATGACAAACTAGAAATTAGAGTAGTAGATAAAAGTGGGAATATCTCTAATGTTATATCAACTACTTTAAAAATTGATACTACAAAGCCCAAAATAACAAATTTAACAAATTCAACGGGAAAAGATAAATGGTCAACAAACAGTACAAAAATATCATGGAAAATAACTGAAAATGAATCAGGAATAAAAAATGTCCAATATAGATTAAATAAAAAAGGTGATTGGAAAAATTTTGGTAAATCTGAGTGGAATGGTTTTACAAGAGATAAGGATCGAAATGATATTGTTGAAATAAGAACAGTAGATAATGCTGGCAATATTTCTAATGTCGTATCTACAACTTTGAAAATTGATAAAACCGCTCCAACTATAATTGCTAGAGTTTATAAACGTGATACAAGTGTTAAAAATTCATATACTGGCCTTTCAAATGAGGGAATAATTGGTCAAAGTATTCAAGGAAGTTCACAAGATTTTACTGTAACTAAACTTATTGATCAAAACTTTCCATATGGAGTTGTTGTAAGATTTGATGTTAGCGATAATGGAAGTGGAATTACTAAAACATCAGCATATTCTAATAATTTAAATTTGGATTCTTACAAAGGAGATGGTATGGATAAAAATAAAATAACTACAAATTTAAAATCTGTTAATAATTATTCTCAATTTGTAGCAGTAGATGGAAATGGTAAAAGAGTAGTAAAATATACTGTAACTGATAATTCAGGTCACAGTAAAACAATGAAAGTAAAAATAGATATTGATAAAACTAAAGATAAAAGCTCTCCTGCTAAAAAAATAGTTTTAAATAATAATCAAATTACTATTAATAGAGGAAGAAGCTACGAAGCAGTTGCTATTGTATTACCTGGAAATGCTAAAAATAGAGAAGTTACTTGGAAATCTGGTGATGAATCAATTGCTACGGTTGATAGTAATGGATTAATTTACGGTATAAAGGCTGGGCAAACGACTATAACAGCAACCTCTAAAGAAAATCCTAGTATTTATAAAACTGTAACTGTAACTGTTAAATCATCAAATTTAAACATAAATTATGAACAATTTGATTTATCATTAAAAAGCATTATGAGTAATGAATTTACTTTAACAGAAAATTTAGATCCATTAAAAAAAGAGTATACAGCGGTATTAAATGATGATAATATTTCCAATGCTCAAATAACAGTAGAAGCAAATAATCCAACAGTTACTGTTAATGTTATAGGATCTAGTGGTGGAAGTAATCAAAAAATTGGTAAGTCATCATTTGGTGGAAAAACTCCTGGTACATTTACAATAGAATTAACAAAAGGAAATTTAAAAGAAATTTATAAAGTAAATGTTATTAAAAAAAGTGAAATGGGAAATGGCGATGCTACATTACAAAAAATAGAGGCTATTAATACCCCTGGATTTAGTATAGATTTTAATAAAGATATTTATGAATATAATGCTTCAACAACTGGAGGAGGCGGATCTTTAAAAGCGTTTTCCAATGATCCAAATGCTACAGTAAAGATTTGTATCGAAAATAGTTATTGCAACGAGAATAAAGGATTTGCTCAAACGGGCAATGCATTTAATAATAATAGTATTTTACCATTTGTTATAACTGTTAAAAGTAATAATCAATCTAAAATTTATAAAGTTAATTTAACTAAGAAAGAAGAAGAAAAAACTGTTAATGAAGAAATTTTAAATAAACAAGAAATTAGCATATCAGAAACTGAAGAAAAAGTTTTAGAAAAAAATACGACTAATTCATCTTCAAATAATTATGATATATATGATCTAAACTGTGATGGAAATATAGATATAACAGATGTTTCAATAGTGTTAAGTTTAATGCCTGAAAATCCTGATGCAAAATTTAAATCTTATTTAACAAAGGCTGATGTTAATAATGATTCAGGAATAGATATTACTGATTTAATGCTTATTTTAAATAATATTGGAAAACCAGTAGAAAAAAAGTGTTAATAGTTGTAAATTTTAGAAAGGATTTTAATGAAAAAAATACTTATTATAAAAAAATTATTAATTTTTCTAATTATATTTTTAAATTTTTTAGCATTTAAAGTTTATGCATTGAAATCCATTGATACTTATAAAATTAATTCAATATTATTATCTAAACCTGGTTCGATATTAAAAAAAGAAAGTAACAATAATTATACTATTATTAATAATACAGGTGGATATATTACTGTAAATGTTCCTAAAAATTTTAGATGTTCATTTAATAATTCTTCATTTTATCAAGATGAAAATTCATGTACAATTTATACATTAAATGAAGAAGATTTAATAGTAAAAATATATAACAAAAGTGAAGTTGATTACAATAATCCTAAAAATTATAAAAGTTATAAATTATTTGTGAAAAATGAAGATATAAATGATTCTAATTTAAATATTTTAAGTATAAAAGATGATAATGGAAAAATTTTAGATGTTACAAATAATTATACATATAATTATTCATTAAATAATAAAGCTTCACTTAATATTCAAACACCTAAAAATTCAAAGTGTAAAATTTCAAAAATTGGTGTAAATTCGGGTATAAAAAATAATAATAATGTTTGTAAAATTGAAAAAGATTTTATACAAGCTGGAAAATATAAAATAGAAGTTAGTTATAAAAATACTATAAAATATTATTTTTTAAATATTTTAAAAGATGAAAATTACAATACTGAAATAAAAGATATTATTTTAGATGATAATAATTATTTGCAAAAAGTAAATGAAAATGAATATAATTTGATAATTTCATCAGGAGAAATTAAAGTAAAAGTAAATGAAAATGCTACATGTAGTTTTGATGCAAGTGATTTAAAAAGCTATACAAATGACTATTATAATAGCTGTGGTTTATATAGCGATAGTTTTAAACAAAAAAAATATATATTAACCGTGAAAAGTGGGCAATATAGTAAAGATTATATTATAAATATACTCAATAATTATTCTAATTTAAAAGATTTATCTATCAAGAATTTTAATATAAATAATGATGAAAATTTACTCAATGAAAATGAAAATTATACAGTAAATCATAAAGGTAATTTATATTTTGAAATTATATTAAATAATATAAATACTCAATGTGAAATAATTGATTATTATGATAATATTGTAGGTATAAAAAATAATAATAGTTGTAATTTAAATGAAAATAATAAATTTATGGGAAACTATAGATTAAAAGTATTTGATAATGATTCAATTAAATTTTATAAAATTAATTATAAATTAAGTGAAATTGAAAAAAATAAATATAACATAAAAAAAATAGATGTAAACAAAAATAAATTAATATTAAATAAAGGAAGTGATTTTAACTTAATTACAATAGTATTACCAGGAAATGCAATTAACAAAGAAGTTTATTATATTTCTTCTGATTCTCAAGTTGCAAATGTTACAGATGATGGAAAAGTTCAAGGAATTACACCTGGACAAACAACCATTTCTATAATATCGAAAGTAGATTCTAGTATTATTAAAAATATTGATGTTAAAGTAAATGATAATTTATATATTAATATTAATAAAAATAGTAATTACGATATTAATTGTGATGGTATAGTTAATATTGTTGATGTTGCAATAGTAAAAAAACTAAGTGAAAATACTAATGACAAAAGTTTAAAAAAATATATTAATAATTGTGATATCAATAATGATGGGGGAATAGATATCAACGATATAAATGAAGTTATAAAAAACATAGGAAAATCTATGAAAGGGAAGTGCTTAAATGAAAATTAATTTATTAAAAAAATTTGGAATTGGCTTTTTACTTTTAATTTTAGTTCCACTAAATATTAAAGCTTCAGAAAAATTTAGTACATATTTAAACTGCGATGGTAAATTTGAAAAAGGCCAAAATATTATATGTGATTTATATGTAGAATCCAATACGACATATAATGGATATGAAGCAGATTTAATTACTAGTAAAGGTATAACTATAAATTCCTTTACAGTTGATGAAAAATTTGATGAAGGTACTTTTAACAATAATAAATTTCTTATATTAGGTAGTTGGAAAAATAAAACTAAGCTTGGTACTTTAAATATTACTATAGATAAAAATATTAAAAATGATATTAGTTTAAAATTTGTTAATATAAAAACTGCTAATATGAACACATTAAAAACCGAAAAAGCAGCGGATTATGAATTTAGTAAAAAAACAGCAAATTATGGTAATATTATAACAATAATAGTTTTAATATTAATTCCATTAGTTTTAATTTTAGCAATTATTATTTTAATAAATAAAAAAAAGGAGGTAAAAAATGAAAAAAATTAATTTATTAGTTTTAATGTTAGTTATTATGTTAATACCCAATGTAACAAAAGCCGAAGAAGATGTTAAAGCAACTTTGGAATGTCCCGAATCTGTTAAAGTAAATGAAGAAATATCTTGTAAAATTATATTATCTTCTGAAAGTAAAAATGAAAGTGTTGTATTTAAAGGTTTTCAAACTAGTGTTGATGGTGCAACAGTAAAAAGTGATAAAACAGAAGTTTTAATTGAAAATGGGACAGATTTAAATAAATTAAGTCCAGCTGCTGATAAACAAATGATAATAATAGGTAATTTTTCAATTAAAGGATCTGAACTTATTAATAAAGAAATTGCTAAGATTTACCTTGAAGGTATATCATCACCTAAAACTTTAAATATAACTCTTAATAATTTAACTCTTTCCGATGGTGAGAAAAATTATAATGCAACAACTAATGCAAGTTCTTCAATAAATATTGTACAAGGGGAATCAAATAATGTTCAAACTAACAATAATAAAACAAATAATCCTAATACAGCAAATAACAATATCGCCTATATTGGTTTAGGTATCGTATTTTTAGGAGTTATTGGTTTAATAATTTTAAATAAGAAAAAATTAAAAATTTAGGGGGAAAGTATTATGAATGAGATTGAAAAAAAGAAAAAAATCAGTACTACAATAATTTTAATAGTTGTTGCATTATTATTAATTGCTTTTGCTTATTACCTTTTTGGACCAAATGGTTCTTTAGGAGGAACACTATTTAAAGCTGGAGTAGCAGATATTACATTAGATTCATCAGATTTAACAGTTGAAGTAGGAGACTATGTTGATATAAAAGCTACCTCACTAAATGGAACATTAAAGTATGAAGTTTTAAATTCCTCTATTGCAACTGTAAATTCTAATGGTCGAGTAACTGGAAAAAAAGAAGGAACTACTAAAGTTAAAGTCATAGATAGTGATGGTAATTCTGTTAATTGTAATATAATTGTAAAACCTGCTAAAGTAACTGTTGAGTCAATTGTTTTAAATAAAACTGATTTAATTATAAAAGTAGGCGAATCTGAAGTTTTAGTTGCTACAGTAAATCCTACGAATGCAACAGACAAAACTATTAAATGGGATTCATCTGATGAATCAGTTGCAACAGTTGTAGGTGGAAAGGTTTTTGCAAAACGTTCTGGAACAACAGTTATTACGGCTTATAATTCAGAAAATAAAGTAGCAACTTGCACTGTTGTTGTAATGTAAGACTTCCTAAGGAAGTTTTTTTGATTATTTTTTTTAAATTAGATATAATATAAAAAGAAGGGAGATATTATGAATCCAATTGCAATATCTTTAGGAAAATTTGAAATAAGATGGTATACATTATTTATTATAATAGCTTTTTTAATAGTTAGTTTTTTGGTTTTTAAAGAAGCTAAAAAATTTAATTTTAGTAAAGATTTTATGTTTAATTTAATATTTTGGATAATAATTATAGGTTTTTTGGGAGCAAGAATATACTATGTTTTATTTAATTGGAATTATTATTCAAATCATTTAGATGAAATTATCAAAATATGGCAAGGAGGTTTAGCAATTCATGGGGGATTAATTGCGGGAACTTTTACGATATTTGTTTATGCTAAAAAATATAAGGTAAATTTTTTAAAATTATTAGATATAATATGTGTACCATTACTTTTAGGGCAAGCAATAGGACGTTGGGGTAATTTCTTTAACAGTGAAGCCCATGGTGCAGCTACTACTATACAAGTATTACAATCATTTCATATTCCTAAATTTATTATAAATGGAATGAATATTGATGGTATATATTATCATCCAACCTTTTTTTATGAATCTATTTTATGTTTAATAGCTTTTATAGTATTATTTTTTATTAGAAGATTTAAATATATTAAAATAGGACAAACAACTGCTTTATATTTAATATTTTATGGAATAATTAGATTTTTTATTGAGTCTTCTAGAACTGATTCATTAATATTTTTTGGTTTTAAAGCTGCTCAAGTAATATCTATTATAATGATAATTTTAGGTTTAATATTATTTTTTGCTTTATATAGAAAAAGTAAATTTGAAAATCTTTATAATGAAGTAAATGAAGAACAAATAAATTTTTAAAAATATAATAAAAAAGCTTTAATTAAAATTAAAGCTTTTTTATTATATTATTTTTCATTTTTATTAAGATTAGCAAATATTAACCAAATATTTACAAGGCCACATAAACCAATTAACAAGTAAATTGCATTAGTTACCATGTTTTCTTTACCAAAAATCGCTGTTACTAAATTAAAATCTAGTAAGCCAATTAATCCCCAGTTTAGAGCGCCAATTACTGTAAAAATAAGGCATATTTTTTGCAGCATATTCATAAATTTATCATCTCCAATCTTATTATGTCTAAAAAAGAAAAAAATATTCATGAATATTTTTAATTTTTGAAGAGTATATTTAAATTAGAAAAGGGGATGTAATTTGAAAAAAGTTTTATTTTTAATTATGGCTTTATTTTTATTTAGTGGCTGTGGAAAAACAACAGAAAAAAATATAAGTGATGAATTTATAAAAAAAGTAAATCGTGCTGAAAAATATCATTTACAAGGAACTATGGAAATAATAAATAGCGATGATACTTTTAAATATAATATTGATGTATCATATAATAATGGTAAAGAAATTAGAGTTAATTTAGTAAATAAAATAAATGAACATGAACAAGTAATTCTTAAAAATAATGATGGTGTTTATGTAGTTACTCCTTCATTAAATAAAAGTTTTAAATTTCAAAGTGAATGGCCAACTAATTCATCACAATCATATTTACTGCATAATTTAAAAAAGGATATAAAAAATGATAAAGTTGAAACCAAAAAAATAGATGATAAATTTCAAATAAAGGCAAAAGTAGATTATCCAAATAATTCAAGCTTGAAATATGAAAAAATTATAGTTGATAAAAATGGAAATTTAAAAGAAGTACAAATATATGATAAAGATGACAAACAAAAAATAATATTAAAAATTAATAAAATAGATTTAAAAGCTAATTTTGATAATGATTATTTTAAATTAAATTCAATAATAGATGAAAATTGTTGTGAAAATAAAAAAACAGAAGAAACGTCTTCAACAGAAGATATAACGTATCCACTTTATTTGCCTACTGAAACTTACTTAACTTCAAAAGATGTTATTAATACAGAAGAAGGGGCAAGAACTATTTTAACCTTTACAGGAAGTAAGCCATTTATTCTTGTTGAAGAAACAGCACAAATTAATGACGAATTTGAAATAATTCCTGTATATGGAGATCCTGAAATTTTAAATGATTCTGTTGCTTCCCTTTCGTCATCTTCATTATCTTGGACTTCAAACAACAAAGAATATTATTTAACAAGTAGTGACTTAACTAATGAAGAAATGTTGAGTGTAGCAGCATCTATTAATAATATAACTGCTGTAAATATGGAAAAATAGACGAGAATTCGTCTTTTTTTTATAGAAAAAATAAATAATATATGTTATTCTAAATTAAATTTGGAGGGATTTATGTATAGAAAAGATAACTGTAGTTTTAATATCTACATTTTAGCTGATTACATAGTTTATTTTTATAGTAAAGAAAATAAAAAGATTGATAAATTTAAATTACACAAAATATTATATTATATTTATGGCTATATTTATAAATATTTAAATATAGAATTATTTTCTGAAGAGTTTTATAATTGGCCATATGGTCCAGTAATAAAAGATTTATGGTATACAAAATATGAATTTGATAAATACCTTAAATATGAAAATGATTATACTAACTTAGATATTTTTAATAATTATAAAAATTGCTTAGGAATTGTTAATAAAGTAATTGAAAGATCTTTCGATTTTACAACTGAAGAAATAGTTATTAAATCTAAAATGGAATATCCTTGTTTAAAAACATTAATTGATGATGAAATTAAAAAAACATATATAATTGATTTTTTTAAAGAAAAAGATCCATTGAATTTAAATTTTAAAAAAAATTATAAACAAAAAAAATATAAAATTTGATTTATATTTTTTTAATTTTTAAAAATAACATTATTGCAAAAAATATTTATATATGTTACTATTATTATAATAGACGAAATGGGTAGATGATATTAATGAACGAAAATTATAAAGATACTTTAAATGAATTATATGAAGAAACAGTTAGTTTATTAAATAAACAATTTGATGAAATTAATTATGTAAATTCTAAATATCGAAATGATAAAATGGAAATAGAAAAAAAAATAAATGAAATCGAATTTAGAATTGAAGATATTAAAAGAAATAAAGAAAATTCTAAAAGCAGACTTAATAAAGATAATATAGTTAGTTTAGAAAATGAAAATGAAAGATTATTTTCATTAATTAAATCTTTGGAACAAATGCTTTCAAAAACAAAAAAAGATAAAGAAATGATAGAAAAACAATTGGAATATTTTAATGAAGATTTGGTTTGGACACCCATCGTTTCTGGATTTTCAATTAGTAATGAATATATGAATGAAAAAAAACTTCTTGAAGAAAATTTGGCAAAATGTAATAGTGAAATAAAAAAATATGAAAAAGATATAAAAATAAATGAAGTTCAAATTAGTAATAATATTAGAAGTATTAAAGAATATGAAAAGGCAATAAATGAATATCAAAATTATGATAATGATTTAATTTCATTAGAACGTAATCTAGCATTTAATAAAAAAAGGCTTAATGATATTAAAAATAGTTTGTCTTATTTAGAAAAAAGTCCAGATTATTATAAAAATAAAGGTGATAATTTAATTGACAAGGAAGATAGTAATCAAGAGGTAGAAGAAACTTTAGAAGATTTTAAAAAATATAAAAAAGTTTTGGAAGATAAAGAAGTTTTAGATTCTAAGTCCTCTAGTGGCTTTAATGAAAAATTTATTGAATATTATACAAATTTAATAAATCATAATAAAAAAGAAATTTCTCATTATAAAGAAAATGCTAATTTTTATGATACACAATATAATAATTTAGCTGATATCATAGCTGATAAAGAAAATGATTATAATGGAATAACTAAGTTATTTGAAGAAGATATTCAAAATATTATAAAATTAATTAATATAGAAACTTCTCAAGAAAAAATAGTAGAATTAAATAATCAAAAACAAGCAATTGAACGAGATATATTGATTGGTCAAAAAGAAATTTATCAATTAAAAGAAAAATTAGAGGAATATTTAAAAAAGAAAAATGAAGCTTTAAATAAAATAGAAACACTTAGAATTTCAAATAAAGAATACCAAAATGTAATTGATAAAAAAAATCATATTGGATCATTAAGTCAAAAAGCCTCAAAACAAAAAAATGAAGAAGAAATTGATTTAGTAGAATTACAAAAAGCAAATGAAGAACAACCAATTGATGTTAATATGATAAAAAATATTAATAGTCAAAATGATGACTTAGATATATATATAGCTCCTAAACTAGAGCAAAATAAAAATGATATTGTTTATGAACAGATAATTAATGATAGCTATAATGGATATTTACAAAATTCCTGGAATATAGATAACAATGGTGTTTTAATTCCTAGAAATAGTCAAAAAGAAGAAAATATTACAGATGATTATATTCAGGATGATAATCATAATGGATATTTACAAAATTCTTGGGATATAGATAACAATGGTGTTTTAATTCCTAGAAATAGTCAAAAAGAAGAAAATATTACAGATGATTATATTCAGGATGATAACCATAAAGAATATTTACAAAATTCTTGGGATATAGATAACAATGGTGTTTTAATTCCCAAAAAAAATAAAAAAGAAGAAAAAATAATAAAAAGTGGCGTAAATAATGTTACAAATAAATCAGTAAAGTTAAATTTAAAACAAAAAATTGGCTCTAAAGTAAAAGCAGTATATAATGCTTCCAAAAAAATATTAAGTCAAGCAAGAGAAAAATTGGAAAAATCAAATGATATGCAAATAACTAAATCAAAAACAAAAGAAAATGAAGAATTAATTATTAAAAGTATCAAAAAAAATGTTCCAGTTGTTGAATTTAGAGAAATATATGAAATATGTCAAAAAAATGAAGATTATGAAAATTTAAGTAGTATTGAAATATCAAAACCGGGAGAATCTTTAAGGGAAGCTTTAGAAAAATTTAAAGATAAAATTTTAGATAGTGAAGGCTCTGTAAAGTTTGTTAAATTAAATACGGAAAGTATTTCCGAAAATTCTATTATTTCAAATGAACTTAATATTGATTTGACTTCTGGTGATTTGTATGCAATTATACCTGATAGTTATTATAAAAAAATAATGGAAAATCGCAGTTATAGCTATGATACTGAAATGGCAAACAGGAAAAAATAAACATGTTTGCTTTTTTTTATTTAAACTGATATAATTTTTATAGGTGAAAAATAATGGCAAAGAAAGTAAATTTTACAAAAAATGAAAATAAGGAAGTTAAACGATTTATTATCTCTTTAGTTATAGTTATTGTCCTAATTGGTTTAATATATTTATTTACTGGATTATTTGTAACTAAAGACTTAAAAAAAACAGATAAAGAAACAAATACTAAGATAGATTATGAATTAACATTATTAGGAAATATCTTTGATATTAACGACGATGAGTATTATGTCATTATTTATGATTTTAAAAATAATAATGATGCTATTGATAATTTAATAACTAAATATAAGACAAGTGATAATTATAAGAAAATATATAAAGCTAATTTATCCGATGCTCTTAATAAAAAATATATAAGTAATGAATCTAATAATAATCCAACTAGTATTAACGATCTTAAAATAAAAGGGTTAACATTAATTCATTTTAAAAATAAAAAAATTATAAGTTATATAGAAAATCTTGATGAAATAAAAAGTGAATTAATTAAATAAAAAAAGAACAAAATACTTAATTTTGTTCTTTCTTTTAATACTTAATTTGTAATAAGTAGTTATGTATTGTATAATTATTAATGAAAGAAGAAATATAATAATGAAAAATAATAATTTGAAAATTGGTGATAAATTAATAATTCATTGTTACAAACATAATGGCATGTTAGAGCATACATCTGATGAGGCAATAGTTCTTGAAAATACTGATGAAGTTTTAGTTTGTGGTAATGGAAAAACAAAAATTACTGAAAAAGATGGTAGAAGTTATATGACTAATGAACCAGCTGTTTTATTTTTTTATAAAAATCATTGGTTTAATATTATAGGACAATTAAAAAAATATGGATTATTTTATTATTGTAATATTGCTACACCTTATTTAATAGATGATGGAATTATTAAATATATTGATTATGACTTGGATTTAAGAGTATTTCCAGATGGAAGTTTTAAAATTCTTGATAGAAATGAATATAATTATCATAAAAGAATAATGCATTATCCAAAAGAAACTGATCTTATATTAAAAAGAGAATTAAACGAGCTAATTTTAATGAAAAAAAAGCAGATTGGTCCATTTAGCAAAGGAATAATTGAAAAATATTATAATATTTACAAAAAAATCACAAAAAATTAAAAAAAGAGTGATTTTTTTTATTTATTGTAATATAATATATAGGAATCCAGAAAAAATGCTAGTTTGACTACTTATTAACACAAAAAAATTAAAATGTCGAAAAATGAAAAAAAATTTTAAAAAAAGTGTTGACATTGACTTCTGGATTTGATATATTACTAATGCACTTGGAAAAAACAAGGCATAAATGATCTTTGAAAACTGAGTAAAATGTCAATTTTTTTGAAGCTTAGATTAAACTGAAATTATAAGATTAATTATTAATCTTTTTTATTGAGAGTTTGATCCTGGCTCAGGATGAACGCTGGCGGCATGCCTAAGACATGCAAGTCGAACGAGAGGACCCAATGAAAATTGCGTGCTTGCACAAAATTGGATTTGGATCATCCTCTAGTGGCAAACGGGTGAGTAACACGTGGGTTACCTGCCTTTAAGTTGGGGATAACAGTTGGAAACGATTGCTAATAC
>CANQYB010000019.1 GCA_947627975.1 uncultured Bacilli bacterium
TAATATTGTGTAATACTATTTAAATAATAGACAATTATAAAATTAAATGTTATAATAATTAAGTAGACATCAAAAGTGGGTATTATACCCACTTTTATTAATAATGAGGTGAGTAATATTGAATAATCGTTTACAAAAATTAAAAAAAAGAATTTCTCAAGCTTTAAAAGATTTAAATATTGAAGTTACGGATATTTCTTTTTTAAAAGAGGGAAAGTATTATTTTTTAAGAATTGAACTTGATAAGATAAATGGTCTTGATATAGATGCAGTTGTTGAGGCAACAAATATTATTAATCCTATTGTAGATGAGGAAAATATTACCGAAGAGTCTTATATTTTAGATGTAATATCAAAAGAAAGAGGTATTTAAAATGAATAATGAATTTATAAAAGCACTTGATAATATAGTTAAAGAAAAAGGTATTGATAGAGATTATGTTTTAGAATCTATGAAAGATGCTTTGCAAAAAGCATATAAGAAAAATTTTGATTCTAAAACAAACGTAAAAGTAGATATTAACTCTGATACTGGAGAAATAAAAGTTTATTCTTATTATGTTGTAGTTAATGAAATTGATTATGGAAAAGATGAAGAAGATGAAGAAGGATGTATAAAACATTTAGATCCTGAGATTAATCTTGATGCTCAAATACTTCTTGAAGATGCCAAAAAAATAGATCCAGAAATTAAAGTAGGTGAAACAATACAACAAGAAGTTACTCCATCTGATTTTGGACGAGTTGCGGCGAGTACAGCTAAACAAGTAATTATGCAAAAAATAAGAGAAGCTGAAAAAAATAGTATTATTGAAGAATTTGCTGATAAACAAGATGAAATGATTATTGGTAATTTAGGAATGGAAGATTCAAAAAATTATTACATTGATCTTGGTCGAACAAGAGGAATACTTCCTAAATCAGAAATGATACCAGGTGAAAAAGTAGTTATGGGAACATCAATAAAAGCTTATGTTACAAAAGTTGAAGCTACTACAAAAGGACCTTTAATTTTGTTATCTCGAAAACATTATGGCTTTGTAAAAAGATTATTTGAATCAGAAATTCCTGAAATTAATGATGGAACAATTATTATATATTCTGTAGCTAGAGAGGCAGGATCTAGAAGCAAAGTTGCCATATATTCTACTAATCCTCAAATTGATGCAATTGGTTCATGTATTGGATCTAAAGGAATTAGAATTGCTAATATTTTGAAAGAATTAAATGGAGAAAAAGTGGATTTGATTTTGTATAATGATGATCCAGTTGAATTTATTAAAAATGCTATGTCACCAGCTAAAGATGTTATAGTAAGTATAAAAGATGAAATGAAAAAAGAAGCTTTAGTAGTTGTTAATGAAGAAAATTTAGCCCTTGCAATTGGTAAAAAAGGATCAAATATTAAACTTGCTTCTCGTTTAACTAAATATAAATTAGAAGTTAAAACATTAAATCAAATACAAGAAGAAGGTAACAAATAATGAAAAAAATTCCTTTAAGGATGTGTGTTGCTACTAAAGAAAAGCTTCCTAAAAGGGAAATGTTTCGAATTGTAGTTGTAAATAATGAAGCTATATATGATCCATCTAGCAAATTAAATGGAAAAGGTGCTTATTTAAAAAAAGATAAAGATGTAATAAAGTTAGCTAAAAATAATAAAATATTAGATAGAGTATTAAATGTTAAAGTAAAAGATAGTTTATATGAAGAATTAATTGATAAAATTGAATAACGGAGGTGTTTTATGACAGTAAAAGAGTATGCAATAGATACAAATAATACAGTTGCAGAAATATTAAAAAAATGTAGAGAACTTAATATGAATATTAAATCTGCTGATGATATTTTGTCTGATGATGATATAATTATTCTTGATAATACAATTAATTTAATATCAACTGAAAATGAAAATACAATCGAAGAAAAACAAGAAATAGAAGATAAAGTTGAAGAGCTTATTGAAAATTCCAATATAAATATTCTTGATAAAGATAGTATTAAACCTCAAAAAATAAAAAAGAAAAAAACTAAAGTTGAAAAAGAAGATTTTAAGAAAAAAAGAAAAGAAATGTATAAAAGTAAAGACAAACTTCAAAGTAATGAAGTAACGGATGAAAATACTATTTTATATCATGATAATATGACTGTTTTACAACTGGCTAATTTGCTTGGGATAAAAGGAAATGATATCATTATTAAATTAATGAATTTAGGATTAATGGTTAATATTAATCAGAAAATTGATTATGAAAATGCCGAAATAATAGCGCTTGAATATGGAAAAAAATTAGCTCGAGAAGAAAGTGCTGATATCTCTAATTTTGAAGAATTTGAAATAATTGACAAGGAAGAAAATTTAAAAACTAGACCTCCAGTTGTTACTATTATGGGACATGTTGATCATGGTAAAACTACACTTCTTGATTATATAAGATCATCTCATATTGTATTAAAAGAAGCTGGAGGAATAACTCAAGCAATAGGAGCTTATCAAATCGATTATAAAAATTCTAAAATTACTTTTATAGATACACCAGGACATGCTGCTTTTACTGAAATGCGTGCAAGAGGAGCAAGTGTAACTGATATAGTTATTATTATAGTTGCCGCTGATGATGGAGTAATGCCTCAAACAAAAGAAGCGATAGATCATGCATTATCTGCAAATGTGCCAATTATAGTTGCTGTTAATAAAATAGACAAGCCAAATGCTAATATTGAGAAAATTTTAACTGAAATGGCAGATAATAATATAATTCCAGAAAGTTGGGGTGGAAAAATACCTTTTGTAAATATTTCTGCTAAAACCGGTGAAGGAATAGATTTATTATTAGAAACAATTGCTACTATAGCCGAAGTAGAAAATTTAAAAGCAAATCCTGATCGTTATGCTAGTGGGACAGTAATAGAAAGCAAATCTGATAAAAAAATAGGAACTGTAGCTTCATTATTAATTCAAAGTGGAACACTACGTATTGGTGATCCAATAGTTGTTGGAGCATCTTTTGGACATGTTAGAACAATGAAAGATGATAGAGGAAACCAACTTGTTCAAGCAGGGCCTTCAACACCTGTTTCTATTTCCGGACTTTCATCAGTACCAGAAGCAGGAGATAAATTTATGGCTTTTGAAAATGATTCTATTGCTAAAAATGTTGCTGAAAAAAGAAAAGAAATATTAAAAGAAAAGAAAAATAAAAAACAAGTTGTATCATTTGATGATTTATTTAGCCAAATTAAGTCTGGTATAAAAGAGATTAATGTAATTTTAAAAACAGATGTTTCAGGATCTGAAGAAGCCGTGAAAAATGCTTTGGAAAAAATTGATGTTGAAGGTGTAAGAATTAAAGTTATAAGAAGTGGCGTTGGAACTGTTAGTGAAAGTGATGTTATTTTAGCAAATGCTTCTAATGCATTAATTATAGGCTTTAATGTTTCTCCAGCTAACAAAACAAAAGATATGGCTAAAGAATATGGAGTGGAAATACGACTTTACACTATAATCTATAAATTAGTTGAAGAAGTTGAACTGGCAATGAAAGGTTTACTTGATCCAGAATTTGAAGAAAAAATTGTTGGAAGTGCAGAAGTACGTCAATTATTCAAATTTTCTAAAGTTGGAACAATAGCAGGATCTCATGTTATAGATGGTATTATTAAAGGTTCATCAGACTGTCGATTAATTCGTGACGGTAAAATTATTTATGAAGGAAAAATAGCAACAATTCAAAGAGAAAAAGATCAAGTCAAAGAAGTAAAAAAAGGACTTGATTGTGGAATTACATTGGAAAATTATGACGATATTAAAGTTTCGGATATAATTGAAACTTATGAGATGGTAGAAATAAAAAATATTTAAATAAAAAAGTTTTGAAAATTAAAAAAAATTTGATATAATACTGATAGTTTAAGGAGGAAGTTTTATGGCAAAGAAAAATGAAAATAGAGCATATGTTACTCTAGTGTGTACTGAATGTAAAAATGAAATTAGAAAGACTTCTAAAAATAAAAAAAATACACCAGACAAATTAGAAATAAATAAATTTTGTAATGTATGTAGAAAACATACAATTCATAAAGAAAAAAAATAGGAAGTGATAATATATGAATATAAATATAAATGATATAAAAAATGGTATGACAATTATTATGGATTCTAATTTATATCAAATATTAGAGTTTCAACATGTTAAACCAGGTAAAGGTCCAGCATTTGTTAAAATGAAGTTAAAAAATTTAAGAACTGGAACTATTACTGAAAACTCATATAATACTAATATAAAAATAGAAAAGGCTCATATTGATAGAATGCCAATGCAATATTTATATAATACAGGAAATATTTATTATTTTATGAATACTCAGAATTATGAGCAATTAGAAGTAAATGAAAATATTTTAGAAGAAGAAAAAAAATATTTAAAAGAAAATTTGGAACTTGAAATTTCTAGTTATAAGGGAGAAATAATTGGAATTTCCTTACCAGAAAAAATAGAGTATGAAATTATAGAAACTGAGCCTGCTGTTAAAGGTAATACTGCAAATAATGCAATGAAAGATGCAACAATTGAAACTGGATATACTCTTAAAGTTCCATTATTTATTAATCAAGGAGAAAAAATTATAATATCTACTAAGGATGGAAAATACTGTAGTAGAGCTTAAAGTTATCAATATTTATTGATAATTTTTTTATTTCTTGATAAAATTAAATAGAAAAGGAGAATAATAATGAATTTAGAAAACTTTGAAGGAAAAATGATAAAAGCTTTGGAATCATTAGATTCAAAATTTATAAATATAAGAGCTGGAAGAGCCAATCCCTCAATGTTAAATGGAATTATGGTTTCTTATTATGGTAATCCAACACCAATTAATTCTCTTGCAAATATAACTGTACCAGAAGCTAAGGAGCTTTTTATTAAACCATATGATAAAGCTATATTAAAAGATATTGAAAGAGCTATAAATGAAGCAAATATAGGTATTTCACCAATTAATAATGGAGAATTAATAATTTTAAAAGTACCAGATTTAACTGAAGATAAAAGAAAAGATTATGTTAAAATGGCTAAAGGTGCTTGTGAAGAAACTAAAGTAGCATTGAGAAATATTAGACAAGATGCTAATAATTCTGTAAAAAAAGAAGAATTACCAGAAGATGAAGAAAAAAATGAATTAGAAAAAGTACAAGATTTAATTATTAAGTATAATAAAATTGTGGATGAAAAATTAATGGCAAAAGAAAAAGAATTAATGGAAATTTAATTCTTTTTCTAATAATAAAAAAGTCTTTTGTAAGACTTTTTTTTATTCAATGGTGTCCTCGGAGCGACTCGAACGCTCGACCGTACGCTTAGAAGGCGTATGCTCTATCCAGCTGAGCTACGAAGACATTACAACTGACATGAATAAATATATCATATATTTTAATTATCTGCAAGTTTTTTTTAAAATATATATTTTATTATTTTTGTAAAATACAGTCAGTTATTAATTTTTCATCAACATAAAAATTTACTTTACTAATGTTTAGTGTATCTTTTATAGATAATGAAATTGCATATTTTACTTCTTCTAAAATTGTTTTATTTTTAAAGTCACTTAATAAATATTTATTAAAACTCAAATCTATTTCTTCTTCTTTTTGATCATATTTTAAAAGTTCTGTATTGCTAGTTAAAAAACTCATTAAATTTGTTTGAGTAGTAGGGGATGATTTTAATTCATCTATAATTATTTCTATTTTTTGGTTTTCTCTATTATCAATATAAGTTACTGGTACATAATAAGTAGTATCATTATTTTTCTTTACATAATAAACAGTTGTTTTACTTGTTTTTGTAATTTTATCAAGATCATATATTTTATTAATACCATAATTTCTATCAAATATTAATGGAAGTTGTTTTTTTGAATTTGGAAGATATAATAATTTATTATTTTCAACAAATATCATAACTTGTTCAACATCTTTTAAACTTGTTAGGGAATATACAATAGCTTCAATCATTTTTTCTTCATTTTTTTCAGTAACATTTAAAATATTTTTGTCAAAATTAATTTTAATAATTTTGTCTTGTAAATTAATACTTAATAATTTGGTATTTTTAGGAATAACTGCTTTGAAACCATTTGGTATGTAATTGGATTTTTTCGAATTAATAGTTAATGATTCAATTATTTCTTTGGCTTTTTTTAATGTATCATCATTTTTATATAAAATATTTACTCTTGATACCATTTCATCTTCATCAAGTAAATAAATACTATTTTCATAAGGTTTTATATAACTGATTTTTTTAGTTTTTAAGGTTTTAATTGACGTATTTTTTTTTAAACTGGGAAATGCAAGAATAAGTAATAAAATAATTAAAGAAAATGATGAAATTATAACTCTTCTTAATGATGATCTAAGTAACATTTTAACACCTCTAATAATTTTATGTTTAAATACTTTATTTAATGAAAAAAAGTCGATAATAATTCGACTTTATTATAGTGATATCTCACCTAATTTTAATAATTCAACTACAGCTTGAGCACGACCTTTTACTCCAAGTTTTTGCATAGCATTTGATATATGATTTCTAACTGTTTTTTCTGATATATTTAATATATTAGCTATTTCTTTAGTACTTTTATTTTTAATAAGTAACTTAAATACTTCATATTCTCTTGCTGTAAGTATATTTTTTTTCATCATTTACCTCCCTTATAAATGGGTATTTTTATACTTCATTTTATTTTATGAGGGAGTAATATAGATGTGAAGATTTTTTGCCTAAAAATGATTAAGATTGAAATTTAACTGTTATATACATTGTTTCTTTAAATTCTTTTTGTATAAGTCTCATAATATTATTAGCTATTTTTTCAGAATGTTCTTTTTTATCAACAACTACTTTAATATCTTTATTTTTTATTGTAATAAATGTATTTAGTTTTAAATCATTTTTTATTTTTTTTTCGAGTTCTTCAATTTTACCTTTATTTAAATTTATATTTTTTAATGATTCATATGCATTATTTTTTTCATCAGAAGATGATTTTTCATTTTGTAATATTTCTTGTAAACTAGCCATTTCTTTTTCTGTTTTTTCATCTTCTTCAACTCGCAGTGCAGTTAAAGAATCACTTTCAGTAAGTTTAACATTTTTTGAAGATGTTTCTGCTGCTACCGTTTTACTACTGCTACTATCTTTAATTTCTTTTAATATACTATTTGGCATTGTAATGTAATATATGCTTAGAACTAAAATTAAGCTAAATAGGGTTAAAAACCATAATTTTTGTTTATTAATCATTTTTAAATTTCCTCCATTATCTATTAAATTTTATTATTAAAAATAAAAATTATTCCATAAAAAAAGGAAAAATATAAAAAGTAAAGTATATAAAAGAGAAGGGAGATAATAATGGATAAAAATTTAATAGTAAAACAAATGGACATAAATGATTGTGGTGCTTGTTGTATTCTTTCTATTATTAAGTATTATGGTGGATTAATTTCATTAGAAAAATTAAAGCTTGATACATCTACAACTAAAACTGGAACTACTGCATTTCATTTAATAGAAACTTTAAAAAAATATGGATTTTCATCATCAGGATATAAATTAGAATTTGAAGATTTAATTGAAAACCATATAGTCCTACCAATTATTGCCCATGTTACAGTTTTTGAAAAATATTTACATTTTGTTGTTATATATAAAATAGATACAAAAAAGAAAATAATAACTATTATGGATCCTGCATATGGTTTTAGAGATTTATCATTTCAAGATTTTAAAAATATTTGGAATAACTTTATTATTGTTTCTTATCCCATTTCTAGTATTCCTAAGTATAAAAATGAAAATATATTTAAAACTTATTTTAAAATTTTATTAAAACAAAAACCTATTTTAAAAAAAATATTTTGTTGTAGTATTTTTTTAACAATAACTAATATTATTTGTAGTTTTTATTTTCAATTTACTATTAATAGTATTGATGTGTATGGGGAAATAAAAATATTATTTTTAGTGTTTTTAATATTTTCATTTATTTATTTTTTAAAAATAATTTCCAATTTTTTAAGAGATTATTTTGAAAATTATTTAAATAAGAATTTAGAAATTAATATATTTTGTCCATTTATTAGTCACATTTTTTATCTTCCTTTAAATTATGCTAAAAGTAAAACAACAGGAGAAATAATTGAAAGAGTAAATGAATTAAATATAATTAAGGAAACTTTTTCAAAAATCTTAATAACATTTTTTTTAGATTTACTTTTGGCCTTAGGAACTATAATCATATTATTTAAAATAAATATTTTACTTTCTATCATTCTTTTAGTAATTATATTTATTTATATATTAATTGGCATTATATTTAAAAATCCATTATATGATATGGTTCTAAAAAATATTGAATTGGAAACAAATTTTAATTCTAATTTAATTGAAGGTATTGATGCAATAGAATCAATTAAAAATTTACATTATGAAAAACATATTAATCAAAAAATTGAATTTTCTTTAATAAAATATTTAAAAAACACTTTAAATTTTAAAAAAATAATTGATATGCAAGAACTGCTAAAAAATTTTGTTAAAGAAATTGGTTTATTTATTTTAATAAGTATTGGATTTTACTTATATTTTAAAGAAAAAATAAATATTTTACATTTAATAACATTTAATAGCTTATTAAGTTTTATTATTGAACCATTAAAAAATTCAGTTTCTTTAATTCCAAAAATTAATTTTATTAAAGTATCTTTTCAAAAAATATCTTCTTTTTTTGAAATTGAAGAAGAAAATTTAGTTGATACTGATGAACTTATTAATGGAGACATCGAATTTAAAAATGTATCTTTTTCTTATGATAAATATAATTATATTTTAAATAACTTTAATTTAAAAATTCTTAAAGGGGATAAAATTTTATTAAATGGAAAAAGTGGAAGTGGAAAATCAACAATTTGTAAATTATTATATTGTTTAATAGAAGGAGAGGGAGAAATTTTAATTAACAATATAAACGTCAAAAATTTAAGTTTGGCAAAAATAAGAAATTCAATTACATACATTTCTCAAAAAGAGAAATTATTTACTGACACTATTAAAAATAATATATGTTTTTATAATGATGTGGATGATGAAAAACTTAATGAAATTATAAAAATATGTAGAGTAGATAAGATAATTTTAAAAAAGCCCTTAAAATTAAATACAATTATTGTAGAAGGAGGAACAAATTTATCAGGTGGAGAAAGACAAAGAATTATACTTGCAAGAGCTTTAATAAAAAATTTTAATATTTTAATAATTGATGAAGCATTATCGGAAGTTGATAAAGAATTAGAAAAAGATATTATAAATGATATTTTAAAATATTTTAAAGAAAAAACTATTATTTTTATTACACATAAAAATCAAAAAAAACTTTTTGCAAAGGAGGTACTATTAAATTAATAAAGAATATATTTATAATAATAAAGAATATTTTTTATCACTTCGTCCAAAATATAATAATTTGATTCTTTCCATAACTCTTTTTATTACTATATTGATATTTATTATGTTTATAAATGTATATATATATGACGTATCTAATGCTAAATTAATTATTAAAAAAAATAAAAATAATTATGTTAAAGAAATTTATGCAAATCATAATGATTCTCAAAGGATAATTAATGGCAAATATTTAAAATTGGATAAACAAAAAATAAAATATAAAATTTTAAATGAAAAATATTTTATTGATTCCGAAAATATAATAAATTATAAAATTTTTAGAGTAAAAATAGATATACCAAAAAAATACTTGCACAATAATATAATATTAAATGTTAAAATTTTTTCCAACAAAGAAAGGATGATAAATAAGATTATAAAATTATTTAAATAAGGAGAAACATGAAAAAAATAGAAGAAAATGATTTATTAAAAATAGAAGGAGGTGCTATAAAAGCTTCGGCTGTAATAGCAGTATCATGTGTTGTTACATTTATTATAGGTTTAGTAGATGGAATAATAAGACCATATAAATGCCGAAGTTAGATATTTATGAAATTAAAAAATAATGAGTTAATAAAGATTGAAGGTGGTGCGATAAATTATACATCAGCCTCTTTTATATCGGCAATTACCAGAGGATTTAATTTAATTTTAGATTTAGGAAGAAGTATTGGTACTGCCATTAATCGTATAATTAATAAAAAAACATGCTAAAAAGAGGTAATGTACCTCTTTTTTCTTGTCAAAAAAACTGATAAGTGTTATAATTTTATTGATATGAAGGGAGGGAAATATGAAAGAAGAAGTAAAAAACAGAATTGACGAAAAAGAAATTGTTACAAAAGATGAAAATGTTGATAAAAAAGACAATAATAAAAGTTTTGAAAGAAAATTAAAAAATTGGAAAAATTCTGTTGCTAGAAGTGGAACCCTTTCTGAGCTAAAAAAGAAAAGATTTTATGAGAAACCTGGAGTAAGAAAACGCAATGAAAAGAAAGAAAATATTAGAAATTCTCGTAAAAATCATAAAAATTCACGTTAATGGCATTAGTAGTAAATATTTAAACTGGATAAAAATCCAGTTTTTTTGTTTACTTTTTTTTTATTTATCATATATTAAAATTGAGGAGGTACTTATGAATTTTAGAGAGATAGTAACAAAAGCTGTTATTGGTAAAGGGAAAAAAACAATAAAAAATTCCTATAATATGAAAACTGAGGAAATACCTAATACCGTTTTGGGATGTTGGGTAATTAATCATAAATTTTCTGGAAATAAAGAAAATGATTTAATAAAAGTTAATGGTAATTTTGATGTGAATGTTTGGTATTCATATGATAATGATACTAAAACATCTGTATCAACAAAAAATTTTTCGTATAATGAAGTACTTAAATTAAATAAAATTGAAAATAATTCAACAAGTGAAGAAATTGTTGTTAGATCTTTAAAACAACCATCAGTTACTAATGTTGAAATTAAAGAAGGGAATGTAGTTATGGATATAGAAAAGGAGCTAGGTATTGAAGTTATTGGTGATACTAAAGTTAAGGTAAATGTTGAAGAAGATGAAGATGACTATGAAATTCTTGAAGATGTTAACGAGGAAACAAAAATAGAAAAAGATATTGATGAAGAAGTAAAAGAAGATTATATTAATTAAAAAGTTTAATTTAAAAATACTAATTAAAAATCCAATTCATTTATATTGAATTGGATTTTATATTAGCTTAGCATGAATAACAATTCTCTTTTTTCCACCTTTTGTACATGTAGATAAAGTTAAAATTTTGTCTTTACTAGAAACATCTACATTAAAATTATAATAACTTTTTTTCAATATATCATTAATTAATTGTTGAAATTCACTGTCTGTATTAAAAAAAGTATCAATGTAATAAAAATCTGGAGTGGTTTCATAAATTGCAAATATTTTAAATTGCATTTTTTTATATAGAGTATTAAATGTTATAATTTGATTATCTTGATTTTTATACCAGGTAGGTGACAAAGTTTTTTTTAAAGAACCAAATATAGTTCCATTATGACCATATATGATAGTATTTTTATTTAAATTTTTGTAATTATTTCGGTAATCTAAAAATGCCCATCCATTGATATTTCTCTTTTTATAAAAATTATTATTTAAATAGTATTCATTATTATCAGTTTGAACTATTGGTAAATTAACATTAGTATTATTAACTTTTAACCATCCTATAGTTTGATTATTTATTGAAAGTAATTTTTCAAAATCTTCCACTAATTCTTGTTTATTATTGACATTCTCATTTTCATTATTACTAATTGTAGCAATTTTGTCATTTTTAAATGTATTAGTTTTCATAATTTTAGTTATTCTTTTCATATCATTATTAGAATTAAAATTGTTGTAAAGCATAATACTAATTGAAATAGTACCAAAAACAATTCCTATTAAAAAACAAGCTTTTAATGTAATTAAGGATAATTGTTTAAAATAATTTTTTTTATAATATTCTTCAGAATATACAATTTCAAAATTTATATTTTTATTTTTAGAATATTTCTTTTTTAATTTTTTTAAATTATTAATTGATTTTTTAAATATTTCTAAATTATTTGAATCTACATATAAATTTATTTTAAGTTTTCTAAAATTATTAATGTTTATATTATTTATAAATTTTTCGGCATTATTATTTTGAAAACCATATAAATAAATGTTTTTTAAATTTTTATTTTCTTTGCAAAAATTATTAAAATCATTTATATATTCATTATTTATATTTGAAATAATTTTTATATCTTCTTTATTATGTAAATCACTATAACTATTTATATTATTATCTTTTGTAAAATCAGATTTTTTTATATTTTTTTTCCTAGTAAAAAATTTAATTTTTTGTTTATCTAATAAATCAATACAATTTAAGTCAATGTCATAACATTCAAATTGTTTAATATATTTTGCTTTAATTATTAAACTAACAATTGAATCATTTATTTTTCTTTCATTTAAAATATTTAATTTCATAGGAACTTCAATAGTTTTTATAATTTTTATAGCTAAATAAAAAAGATCATCTTCAACATTAAAAATGTGAACTTTTCTTTTATTAATTAAGTTTTTTATAAGATTAGTAAATAAATCGAAATTATTCTCTATATAATCATGACTAAATATATATTTATAAATACTATGATTTATTTCTAAATTAATAATAGTAGGATCTATATAAATATAAGATAATCTTATGGTATTATTATCAAGACAAATTGAAATCTTTTTCATTATATCCTCCTTATTATTACTCTTATTATAAATATATCATTATATAAAATAAATGTAAACTAAAAAGCTAAATAGAAAAATTTGTAGATTTTTGTAAAATAATATGTTACCATTAATTTAAGTTAGAAAATAGGAAAGAAGGATTAAAATGAAAAAATTTTTTAAATTATTTAGCATTATGATTTTAATGATAAGTGTTTTATTATCATTTGTTTCTCCTGTAAATGCTCAAAGTGCAATTTTAAAAAGTGTAAAAGCTCAAGGAGATAATGTTGTAAATTTATTTTCTCAAGATGAAACAGATGAATCATATATGAATGCTATGATTACAAATGTTGATTCAGCAAATAATACTTTACAAGTTACAATAACAATTTCAAATGAAAAAGGAACTGCAGTTGTTAATAATCCAGAAATAAATCTTGTAATGACTGATGATGTAACAAGATATTTTGATGTATCATTTACTGAAACTAGTGGATGGCAATTAAGTGAAGAAAGTGATCCAGATGGAACAGTAACTGACTCACAAGTAGTAGGAGCAAATTTTAAATATACATATAATGGAAATTTAGAAAATGCTGAGGGAACTGATGCTACAAAATTAGTGTATACTATTAAATTAAAAGAAGGAGTAAATGCTGATGATTTAGTAGGAAAAACATTTGAAGTACTAAAAGAGGGTGTAGTAAAAGGTGGAACTAGAAATTTAGATTATGGTTATGGTGAATCAAATAGTGAATGTTCAATTCCTACATTTACTTTTGTAAAACCTGAAGAACCAGTAAAAACTGGAGTGCTTTCAAATTATATAACTATTGGCTTGTTAGTATGTATTTCAATAATAACTATTATATTACTTAGTAAAAAAGGAAAAATGTCAAAAATTTAATAATTAAAAGTTACTAAATAAAATTATAAATTAGTAACTTTTTTTTGTGTAAATTCCAGACTTGAAATATAATTTTTTTTTATTTATAATTATTATAGAGATATAATATAAAATAATATATATATTTCAAATAAAGAAACGGAGGAAAAAAAATGGTATTTACTACAATGTCCATTTTAACTCTTGTTTTTGGGTTAATCACTGGTGGCACTACAATAATAGTAGCTTCCAAAATTAAGAATAATGGAAAAATTTCTAAAGCTGAAAAATTAATTGAAGATGCAAAAAAAGATGCTGAAAGGCAAAAAAGAGATTCTTTACTTGAAATAAAAGAAGAAACTTATAAATTAAAAAAACAAGCTGATGAAGAAATAAAAGAAAAAAAAGCTGAAATTATTGCTACTGAAGAAAGATTAATGCAAAGAGAACACAATCTTGATAAAAGAGATGAAATGTTACAAAATAGAGATAATTTATTAAATGAAAAAGATAATAATCTTAATAAATTACAAAAAAATATTCAAGAAAAAGAGATTAAAATTGACGAATTATTAAAAGAAGAAATGAAAAATTTAGAAAATATTGCTAAATTTTCTAAAGAAAAAGCTCATGATTTAATCATGAAAAGAGTAGAAGATGAAATGAGTCTGGAAATTGCTTCTTTTATTAAAGAAAAAACTGCAGAAGCAAAATTAAATTCTCAAGAAATTGCAAAATCATTACTTACTTCAGCAATGCAAAGATATGCAAGTGATGTATCTAGTGAACAAACTGTATCTGTAATTGAACTTCCCAATGATGAAATGAAAGGACGTTTAATTGGTAGAGAAGGAAGAAATATTAGAACAATTGAAGCGGTAACGGGAGTAGATTTAATAATTGATGATACTCCAGAAGCTATTGTAATTTCATCTTTTGATCCTTTAAGAAGAGAAATAGCCAAAGTAACAATTGAAACATTGATAAAAGATGGTAGAATTCATCCGTCTCGCATTGAAGAATTATATGACAAAGTTTGTAATGACATCAATGAAAAAATTACCTCTTATGGTAATGATGCAATTTATGAATTAGGACTTTCTAAAATGGATCCAGAACTAGTTCATTTAATTGGAAAATTAAAATTTAGAACTAGTTACGGACAAAATGCATTGACTCATTCTATTGAAGTAGCTAAATTATGTGGTTTACTTGCAGGAGAATTAAATGAAAATGTCTTATTAGCTAAAAGAGCTGGCCTTTTACATGATATAGGTAAAGCAATTGATTTTGAAATTGAAGGTAGTCATGTGGAAATTGGTCTAGAAATAGCTAAAAAATATAAAGAAGATAACATAATTTGCAATGCTATTTCTTCACATCATGGAGACGAAGAAGCAAAATCAGTAATTGCGGTATTAGTTCAAGTAGCTGATACTTTATCAGCATCAAGACCAGGAGCTAGAAATGATTCATTAGAAAACTACATAAAAAGACTTGAGCAATTAGAAGAAATTTCCTCATCTTTTGAAGGAGTAGAAAAAGCTTATGCAATGCAAGCTGGTAGAGAGGTTAGAGTTATTGTTAAACCAGATGAAGTTGATGATATAAAAAGCTATAAGATTGCTCGTGATATTAAAGAAAAAATTGAAAAAGAAATGCAATACCCTGGAACAATAAAAATTACAGTTATAAGAGAAACAAGAGCTGAAGAACAAGCTAAGTAAATAAAAAAGAAATCATTAATTTAATTAATGATTTCTTTTAATTCCATAATAACTGGAGTAATTATAGGTCTTCTGCCAGTTAATTCTTTTATAAATGGATTAAGTTCAAATATAATTTGATTTTTAAGATCTATATAATTATACTGTTTTTTTGCTAAACTATTTATGACTATTTCTTCAATTTTCTTTTCTATTTTTTTAATTAAATCAGGATTTTCATTGACTAAAATAAATCCTCTAGTTGTAACATTTGGTTTGAGTAATAATTTTTTATTTATTACATCAATATTTAAAATAGTCATGAGTATTCCATCTTTACTCATTAATTTACGATCTTTTATAACATAAGAGCCAATATTTCCAATTCTAGAACCGTCAACATAAATATCACCAGCAGGAATTGTCCCTTTTTTATAAGCTTTTTCTTTATTAATAGCAACGACATCACCATTTTTACATATAAATATATTATTTTCATTTACATCGCATATTTTTGCTAAATCACCATGATGTTTTAGCATTCTATATTCACCATGTATTGGCATAAAATATTCTGGTTTTAAAATTCTGAATAATAATTTTAAGTCTTCTATTTTGGCATGTCCCGAAGTGTGTATATCGCTTAATTGGGAATTAGTATATACTTTTACTCCTTTTAAATATAGTTTATTAATTATTCTATTTATAGCAGCAGTATTTCCGGGAATTGGACTTGATGAAAATACTACTAAATCATCTGGTAATAATTTAATTTGTTTATGTGTACCATTTGCAATTCGTGATAATGCAGCAAGTGGTTCACCTTGAGAACCAGTACATAAAATACATATTTCATTCTTTTTTAAATCTTTTGCAGCAATTGTATCAATAAACATTGATTTATCTTGAATCAAATTATTATTAATAGCAACGTTTATAGAATTTTCCATACTTCTTCCAAAAGTAATTATTTTTCGATTATATCTTTTGCAAGTTTCAACAATATGTTTTAAACGATAAATATTGGAAGCAAAAGTCGCTATTATTATTCTTCCATAAGTTTTAGCAAATATGTCATTTAAAGCATCATCAACTAAACTTTCAGATTTAGAAAATCCTGGAACTAAAGCATTTGTACTATCAGTAAGTAATAGTTTAACGCCTTCATTACCTAATCGAGCCATTTTAGCAAGATCAGCCATTGGACCAATTGGTGTTAAATCAAATTTAAAATCTCCAGTTGTAACTACTATTCCATTTGGTGTGTGAATAGCAATTCCATAGCTTCCTGGTATAGAATGAGTTACTGTAATAAATTCAACACTTAAAGTTTTAAATTTAACTATTAAATCTGGCGTAATAGTTTGAATATTTTCAAATTTAATATTTTTTTCTTCTAATTTTTTTAAAATTAAATCTTTAGCTATATTTGAAGCATATATTACAGGAATTTTAACTTTTGAAAGTAAAAATGAAATTCCACCAATATGATCTTCATGACCATGAGTTATAAATAAACCTTTAATTTTATCTTGATTTTCTTCTAAAAAAGAAATATCTTGAATAACGTAATCAATTCCTAAAAGCTCATCTTCAGGAAACATAACTCCTGCATCAATTATAATTAATTCATCTTTACAACTTACTATGTACATGTTTTTGCCAATTTCCTCAAGTCCTCCTAAAGCAGCTACTTTAGTTTCATCATTAAAAAAATCCATAAGAATCCTTCTTTCTCTAAATAATATTTAAATAATAAATTTTAAAATAAAGTTGATTAACTAATTTCAATTATACAAAATATTTGTATCGTTGTCAATTTTATAATATAATGAATAAAGAGGTGATTACATTGGGATTATTTAGCAAATTTAAAGAAAAATTTAAGAAAAAAGAGTCTTCATTAGATGCAAAAACATACGATAAAGGTCTTGAAAAAACTAGAGATGAATTTGTATCTAAATTAAATATTTTGGGAATTAAATATACCAAAGTAAGTGAGGAATATTTTGAAGAACTCGAAAGTATTTTAATAAAAGCAGATATTGGTGTTAAAACAGTTATGAATTTTATTGAAAAATTACGAAAAAGAGTAAAAGAAGAAAAAATTGAAGATACTAAATCTTTACAAGAAGTTATAGTTGATGAATTATTTATAATATATGTTGATGGCCAAAATTTATCTGATAAAATTAATTTTAATGAAAATGGCCCAACTGTTTTACTTTTTGTTGGAGTTAATGGGGTAGGAAAAACAACTACTATAGGTAAATTAGCTTATAAATACAAAAATGAAGGAAAAAGTGTCATGATGATTGCTGGTGATACTTTTAGAGCAGGAGCAGTTGAGCAATTAAAATTTTGGGCAGATAAAACAAAATCAGAATTTTATGGGAAAAATAATATGGATCCAGCTGGAGTAATATATGATGGACTTAAAATAGCTAAAGAAAAAAATATCGATATTGTTTTAATTGATACAGCTGGTAGATTACAAAATAAAGTTAACCTAATGAAAGAACTTGAAAAAATTAATAAAGTTATTAAAAATTTTATTTCCTCTGCCCCTCATGAAACTTTGCTAATTATCGATGCTACTACTGGTCAAAATGGAATTTCCCAAGCTGAAGAATTTAAAAAAATCACAGATATTACTGGTATTATATTAACAAAACTTGATGGTACAGCTAAAGGAGGAATTGTTTTAGCTATTAAAGAAAGTGTTGATTTACCTGTAAAATTTATTGGTCTTGGTGAAAAAATGACTGATTTAAAACCATTTGATATAGAAAATTATATTTATGGACTTTTTAAGGATATGATGTAAATGGATGAAAATTTATATTTGACAATACTATATGATTTATATGAAAAACTTTTAACAGAAACCCAAAAAGAATATTTTAAATTATATTATTTTGAAAATTTAACAATGGAGGAAATTGGTAAAAATTTAAATATTTCTAAAAGTGCGGTATTTAAAAGTATTAATACAACTACCAATAAATTAAAAGAACTAGAAAAAAATTTAGGAATATATAAAAATAATAAAAAAATAGAAGAAATATTAACAAGTAATGATATTAATTATATAAAAAAAGAAATTGAAAAAATTATCAAGTAAGAAAAAAACTATTTTATAATTTTAAAATAGTTTTTTATCTATATACTTCTTATTTACTTATTTTAACATTACAAAATTTAGACTTGTAAAGAAAAAAATTTTTTCCACAAAAGCTTGACTGGGGGGGGTAGTATCATTATATAATAATATTAAGAAAGGAGAAAAAATGAAAAAAATATTGTTTTTAATTGTCGCAGCTATTGTAGTTGTTGCAATACCTAATGTTAAAGCAGCAGACAATTGTGATAATATTTCTAATTTTGAAGGATTAAAAACAGCTTTAAATAACAGTTGTTCAACTATTACTTTAAGTGAATCAGCTAGTATAGATGTTACTGAAGCAATCGAAATTGGATATAAAGTTACAATTGTTGGAAATGGAAGTACAATTAAATGGACAGGTGATACATCAAGTCAACTTCAGCCACAAGTAAATGCTACAATAATTACATCTAAAAATGGTGGAGATGTAACAATATCTAATGTTACTATTAAAGATTCTCGTAAATATGGTTTACAAGCTCATAATGGTGGAAAACTTACAATTGATAATGTTAGAATTGAAAATTGTAAATATGGTGCAGTTTTAGTAAACGGTGGAGATGTAACTGTTAAATCATTAATTATGAAAGATAATGGTGAAAAAGATGGTGGTAACGGAATAGAAATTGGTCAAGCTAGTGCCGATTATGCTACACCTAAACTTACTTTAGATGGAACTGTTACTGTTGAAGGAGAAAGTCAAACAAGCTATGTTACAATAGCTGAAAATGATAAATATTTTACTTCATTTGAAGTTGAAAATACTCCGTCTTCAGATTATAAACTTGAAATAAAAGATAATAAAGTGATAATTGTTAATCAAGAAGGAAAAATTATTGCTGAATCTAATAAAGCACCAGAAACTATTACTGATATTAAAGGAACAGAATATGTAGAACCAGTAATAAATACAACAGAAGAAGTAAAAGATAATACTAAAAATCCAAATACAAGTGATAGTATATATAGTTGGATAAGTATAATAGCAGTAAGTATAATTGGATTAACTTATACAATTAAAAAGAAAAATTTTAATCAATAAAAATTAAAAAAACTCAATTGAATTATTAATCATTTGAGTTTTTTATATGTGAAAATTTACAAAAAAATAGAAGAAATATAATGATATTAATTATATAAAGAAATTGAAAAAATATTAAATAAGGATAAAAGAAAATCAATTTTTATATTGATAAATGTTTACTTTTTTATGTATA
>CANQYB010000020.1 GCA_947627975.1 uncultured Bacilli bacterium
ATGGAGCAAGTGAGGAGAATCGAACTCCCATCCTAGCCTTGGCAAGGCCATATTCTAACCATTGAACCACACCTGCAGAATTTATAATTATATTATCAAAAAAGTTATTTTTTTTCAAGTATAATTGACTTAAAGTTTTTAAATTTGTATAATAAAGCTAGTTTGGAGTTGGAAAAATGCAAGAATTTAGTGAACAAGAATTAGTTAGAAGAGAAAAATTAAAATTTTTAAAAGAAAATAATATTGAACCATTTGGTCATAAATTTGATGTTAGTGATTTTTCTGAAGATTTAAAAAATAAATTTAATCAATATTCTAAAGAAGAATTAGAAAATATAAATATTGAAGTAAAAATTGCTGGAAGAATTATGTCTAATCGAAGAAAAGGAAAAGTTGGATTTATGCATATCTTAGATAAGCTTGGAAAAATTCAAATTTATATTGGAATTAATGACGTAGGGGAAGAAAACTACGAAATTTATAAAAAATGTGATATTGGCGATATAGTAGCAATTGAAGGAAAAGTTATGAAAACCAATACTGGTGAACTTACAATAAAAGCATATAAATATATTCATATGGTAAAATCTTTACGACCACTTCCTGAAAAATTTCATGGACTTACGGATACTGAAGAAAGATTTAGAAGAAGATATATTGATTTAATTATGAATGATGATGCTCGTCGTGTTGCTTTTGCTCGTCCTAAAATTATTAGAAGTATTCAAAAAACATTAGATGACTTAGGATATGTTGAAGTAGAGACTCCTGTTCTTGGTACTATTTTAGGCGGGGCAGCTGCAAGACCATTTGTTACTCATCATAATACATTAGATATAGATATGTATATGCGTATAGCCACAGAACTTAATTTAAAAAGATTACTAGTTGGTGGCATGGATGCAGTTTATGAAATAGGTAGACTTTTTAGAAATGAAGGAATGGATAAAAATCATAATCCCGAATTTACTACTATTGAAGTTTATAAAGCTTTTAGTGATTTAGAAGGTATGATGAATCTTACAGAAACATTAGTAAAAAATGCTTGTATGGCTGTTAATGGTTGTTTAGAAACAGAATTTAGAGGTACTAAAATAAGTTTTGCAAAAAAATTTAAAAGGGTTCATATGGTTGATTTAATTAAAGAAATAACAGGTATAAATTTCTTTGAAATTAAAACATTTGAAGAAGCAAAAAAAATAGCTATTGAACATAATATAGAAGTAGAGCCTCACTTTGGTTTTGGACATATTGTAAATGCATTTTTTGAGGAATATTGTGAAAAAACAATTGTTGAACCTACTTTTGTATGTGGACATCCAATTGAAATTTCACCTCTTGCTAAAAAAAGTAAAGATGAAAGATTTACCGAAAGATTTGAACTTTTCATATTGGGAAGTGAATATGCCAATGCTTTTACAGAACTTAATGATCCAATTGATCAATATGAAAGATTTGAAAATCAATTAAAAGAAAAAGACTTAGGTAATGAAGAAGCTAATGACATGGATACAGACTTTGTTGAAGCATTAGAATATGGTATGCCTCCAGCTGGAGGAATGGGAATGGGTATAGATCGTTTAGTAATGTTACTTACAAACTCTGATACAATACGTGAAGTAATATTATTTCCAACTATGAAGCCTAAAAATTAGAATATATTTTGTTAAAAAAAGAGTTTTATTCTCTTTTTTTTGTGATATAATGGTTATAAGGAGGAAAATGAAATGAAAAAAATATTTGAGAAATATGATTTATTTAAGATTCTTGGATTAATTATCATTCTTTGCGTGTTACTTTCGTGGATAATACCAACTGGTAGTTATTCAAGTGGTCAATTTGTAGTTGGTAATATTACCAGAATTGGATTATTTGATTTAGGTCAATACTTATTACTTGGAATATATTACTTTGCAATTATTATAACTTTTCTATTAGTTTTAGGTGGCTTTTATAGTGTGCTTGCAAAGATTCCTGGATATCAAAAATTAGTTACAAAATTTTCTAAGCTAATTGAAAAAAAAGAAATTGCTTTTGTATTAATTACTTCATTTATTTTTGCAGCACTTGCATCTATTAGTACAGAAATATATCAATTATTAATTTTTGTTCCATTCTTAATTAGTGTAATGTCAAAATTAAAAATTGATAAAACTACTGCCTTTTGTGCTACATTTGGTGGTATACTAATAGGTATAATTGGTTCAACATTTAGTCCTGTAATATTTGAGTATATTAATTATTATTTTGGTGTAAAATATACAACTGAAATAATTTCTAAATTAATTTTATTTGTTGCTACTTATGGTTTATTTAATTTCTTTACTATAAGACATATGTTAAATGGATTTAAACGTGGGGCTAAATTAGAAAAAATAGAAGACAAATTTGTAAAAGAAGAAAAAGTAGTAAAAACAAAAACTAAAGATAAAAATAATTCTAAATTTATTGGAATTATAATTATTGCTAGTATAATTTTAGTTCTTCAAATTATGGCATTTATTGGTTGGAAAGATGTATTTAATATTTCTATTTTCAATAAATTTCATAATTGGATTACTGGTTTATCAATCGGAGATGCAAAAATATTATCTTACATTTTAGGTACAGTAAATGAATTTGGATCTTGGGATTTATATGCTATTCAAACAGTAATGCTAATTGCCATAGTAATTTTAAAATTTGTATATAAAATTCCAGGAGATAAATGTTTTGAAAGCTTCTTAAATGGATGTAAGAAAATGTGCAGACCAATAATTGTAGTTATTCTTGCATATACAGTTTGTGTACTTTCAACTGTTTATCCAGTAATACCAACAATAACAGATTGGTTAATGAATTTATGTAAATCATTTAATGTTTATCTTGCTGCTTTATCAACATTTATTTCATCATTATTTTCAGTTGAAATGCGTTATACAATTTCAAGCATTGGAACGTATATGGCAGGACAATTTGGATCTGAAGCAAATAATCCAGTATTAATGTTAATTTTCCAATCTATATATGGTTTTGTTCAATTCTTTGCTCCTACTAGTGCAATATTAGTATTAGGTTTAAGTTATCTTGGAATTGAATATAAATCTTGGCTAAAATATATTTGGAAATTCTTAATTGGATTATTAATCGTAATTTTAGTTGTTATATCAGTAGTGGCATTTATTTAAAATATAACAATAACATAAATAAACTTTATATGACAAATAAGAAATAATTTGTTTGTCATTGAATTTAAACCACACCATAAAGTGTGGTTTTTTTAATTAATTAATATAAAAAAGAAGTAAAAAAATTGCAATGCTGAAGTATTTTTAATGGAATTAAGATAATAAAAATTATAATTACTTTTACGATTAGAATTAATTTATAGTAATACATTACATCTACAATAAATAAAAAACAGAAATTTTTTTATTATGTTTCTATTTTTTTGTATAAAAAATTTTATAATTTTTCATTATAAACATAGAATAATAATGAAAGGAGAATTATGTTTAATAATTTTGATATAAGGTCTTGTAAAATATTAAAAGGTGCTGAAAGAGAGATGATGGCTTTAAATCATCCTTATGTAGGAAGTGAACATTTAATATTAAGTATTTTAAATAGTAATGATGAAATAAATAAAATATTAAAAAAATATGGTTTAACTTATGAAAAATTTAGAAAAAAATTAGTTGAAATTATAGGTAAAAGTAGCAAAAAAAGCGAAGTTATTTTATATACACCTTTACTTAAAAGAATTATAGAAAACTCAATAGTTGACTCCAATCTTAATGCCTTAAATTTATTTACCTCATTGATTGAAGAAGGAGAAGGTGTGGGCATTAGAATTTTCTGCATAATGAATATTGATATATCTGCCTTATATAAAGAACTTACTTGTAAAACAACTTCGTGTGATACTAAAACATTGGAAAGTATTGGCAGTAATTTAAATGAAATAGTTGACATGAATGATGTTACTGTAAAAAGAGACAAAGAAATTAATATGATTATAGAAACATTACTTCGAAAAAATAAAAATAATCCTCTACTAATTGGAGAGGCGGGGGTAGGAAAAACAGCTATTATTGAGGAATTAGTAAGAAAAATAAACAGAAAAGAAGTACCAGATGAAATAAAAAATTTTAAAATTATAAATTTAGAAATGAGTTCTTTGATAGCTGGGACAAAATATCGAGGAGAATTTGAAGAAAGACTTTCGAAAATAATTAAAGAAGTTATAAACAATAAAAATATTGTTTTATTTATAGATGAAATTCATACTTTAGTAGGAGCAGGTGGTGCAGAGGGAGCAATTGATGCAGCAAATATTCTAAAACCTTATTTAGCAAGAGGTAATTTTAGATGTATTGGGGCAACAACAACTGATGAATATATAAAATATATTGAAAAAGAAAAAGCTTTAGCAAGACGTTTTCAAGTTATTAATATTAAAGAGCCAGATATTAAAACTACTGAATTTATACTAAATTCAGTAAAACATACATATGAAAAACATCACAATGTTACAATTTCTTTAAAAAATATAAAAGATATTGTAAATTTATGTGATAAATATATTAAATCCAAAAAAAATCCCGATAAATCATTGGATATTTTAGATTGGGTTTGTTCTAAAAAAGTTGTTGAAAATAAAAATTTAAAATTAAAAGAGGATAATGATAAAAAACTAAGAGAAATAATTAAAACCAAAAAACAATATATTTTAAATAATGATTATGTAAGTGCAATTAAAATGAAGATCAAAGAAAATGATATAAAAAGTAAATTAAAAAATAATAAAAAATTAATTATTACATATGATGATATTAAAAAAATAATAGAAGAAAAAGAAAATATTGTAATTAGTGATAATTACCAAATATTTATGGAAAAATTGAAAAATAAATTAAATAACTGTATCTTATATCAAGAAGATGCTATTAAAAAAATATTGGAAACTTTCAAATATTTTTCCAAAGATCATAAACCTTTAAGCATGCTATTATGTGGAACATCAGGAGTAGGAAAAACTAAAACAGCTAAGACAATAGCATCAGTAATGGGTGAAAATAATTTGATTAGATTAGATATGAGTGAATATAATCAAGGAATTAGTATAAATAAATTAATTGGAACCACTAGTGGATATGTTGGTTATGATGATTCAACTATTTTCGATAAAATAAAATATAATCCAAATTCCGTAATTTTACTTGATGAAATTGAAAAAGCTTCTCAAGAAGTTATAAATTTATTTTTACAAATATTAGATGAAGGATTTGTAACAGATAGTAAAGGAGAAAAAATATACTTCAACAATTCTATTATTATTGCAACTACTAATTTAGTTAATAATAAAGCTGTAGGTTTTAATAATGTAAAAAATAATTCAATTACTAATATTTTATCAAGTGAATTTGTAAATAGATTAGATTTAGTTGTAAATTTTAAAACTATATCAATAGATAATATTAAAGATTTTATACAATTAAATTTGAAAAAATCGCTAAGTAAAGATGAATTAAATGAACTAATAAATAAATGTGATTATCAAAAATTTGGTTTACGTAAAATAGAAAAGCTAATTAATAAAATTAATAATAAATCATTAAACTTTAATTAAATTTCTTATTTAAAATTCATTTCATTTACAATAAATAATATTTTTGATAAAATAATTTAATAGATGAAGTGAGGTTTTTTTATGATTATAAGAACGCGTTTTGCACCTAGTCCAACTGGTTTTATGCATATTGGTAATTTAAGAACAGCTATTTTTGAATATTTACTTGCAAAAAGCAATGATGGAAAATTTATTTTGAGAATTGAAGATACAGATCAGTCTAGAAAAGTAGATGGGGCAATAGACTTTATTTATGATACTTTAAAGTTATGTAATATTTCTATTGATGAAGGACCAAATAATAATGGCGAATATGGGCCTTATATTCAAAGTGAGAGAGCTAAAATATATAAAGATTATGCTTTAAAGTTGGTTGAAGAAAATCATGCTTATTATTGTTTTTGCAATGAAGAAAGATTAGAAAATTTAAGAAAAATAGCTACTAAAAACAAAAAACCTTTTATGTATGATGGTCATTGTAAAAAATTATCTAAAGAAGAAGTACTTGAAAAGATAAAAAATGGTGAAAAATATGTTATTAGACAAAAAATGCCAAAGTATGGAAAAAGTACTTATATAGATCAAGTTTATGGAAAAATTACGATTGAAAATAGTGTTTTAGAAGATCAAATTCTTTTAAAAAGTGATGGTCTTCCAACTTATAATTTTGCTAATGTTATTGATGATCATTTAATGAAAATAACTCATGTAATTAGAGGAAATGAATATCTAAGTCAAACTCCAAAATATAATTTATTATATGAAGCTTTTGGTTGGCAAGCACCTACTTATATACATGTTCCAATGGTTTTGGGAACAGATGGGAATAAACTTTCTAAACGTAATAAAGATGCATCTTTTATGGATTTATACAAAGATGGCTATTTACCAGAAGCAATAGTAAATTATCTAGTTTTACTTGGTTGGTCCCCAAATGACAATCAAGAAATATTTAGTATGAATGAACTTATTAAAAATTTTGACATATCAAAAATATCAAAATCGCCATCAACATATGATATTAAAAAATTACAATGGTTTAATGCTAATTATATAAAAAAGATGGATGATGAAAAATATTATCAATTTGTACTTCCATATTTAAAAGAAGTTTATGATTTAACTACTTATGATAAAAATTGGATTGAAAAATTAGTCCAAATTTATAAAAATCATATATCATATGGGAAACAAATTGTTGAGGAAACAAAAATGTTTTTTGATGATGAATTTAAAATATCAGAAGAAGCAATAAATTTTATGCAAGAAAATAATACGGATATTGTAATAAATACATTTAAAAATAAAATTTTAAATATAAAAAAATGGACGATTGAAAATATTAATTTTGCAATAAGTGAAACCAAAAAGGAAACAAATGAAAAAGGGAAATTATTGTATATGCCTATTAGAATAAAAACTACAGGCTTAATGCATGGACCAGAGCTTGCAGATACCTTATATTTAATTGGAAAAACAACTGTGTTAAAAAGGTTGGAGGATAATTTATGAAAATTTATAATACATTAAGTAAAAAAATAGAAGAATTTATTCCTAAAGATAAAAATAACGTAACAATATATACTTGTGGTCCAACTGTTTACCATTATGCTCATATTGGTAATTTAAGAACATATATAATGGAAGACATTTTAGAAAAAACATTAAATTTTTGTGGTTATAAAGTAAAAAGAGTTATGAATATCACTGATGTTGGACATTTGTCATCTGATGGAGAAACTGGTGAAGATAAAATGACTATAGCATCAAAAAGGGAACATAAATCATCATTAGAAATAGCTAAATTTTATACAGAAGCTTTTTTTAAAGATTTAGAAAAATTAAATTTAAAAAAACCAGAAATTATTGCTAAAGCTACTGAAAATATTGATATATATATAAAAATGATAGAAAAATTATTAGAAAATGGATATGCATATAAAAGTAATGGTAATATTTATTTTGATACATCAAAAATGGATAATTATTATGAGCTATCTGGAAGAAATAAAGATGATTTGCAAATTGCATCAAGAGATGATATTGAAGAAGATATTTACAAAAAAAATCCAAATGATTTTGGCTTATGGTTTACAAATTCAAAATTTAAAAATCCAGAATTAGTATGGGATTCTGTTTTTGGTAAAGGATATCCTGGATGGCATATTGAATGTTCAGGTATTTCAATAAAATATTTAGGTGAATATTTGGATATTCACTGTGGTGCTGAAGATGCTGTTTTTCCTCATCATACAAATGAAATTGCTCAAAGTGAGGCATATCTTGGCCATAAATGGTGTAATTATTGGTTACATTTTTCATTTTTAAATTTAAATAATGATAAAATGAGTAAAAGTAGCGGAAAGTTTATAACAATAAATACCCTAATAGAAAAAGGATACAATCCACTTGCTTATAAATATTTTATATTAAATGGTTATTATCATAAACAGTTAAATTTTACTTATGAAAATTTGGATATTGCTCAAAGAAGTTATAATAAACTAAAAAATAAAATAACTTCTTTAAAAGAAAATGAGATAGTAAATGAATCAGCAAAAGAAAAATACATTAATAAATTTAAAGATTTTTTAAATAATGATTTAAATACAGCTAATGCTCTTAGCTTAATATATGATATTTTAAAAGATGAAAAAATAAATGAAACAACAAAATTAAAAACTATTTTAAAAATGGATGAAGTTTTAGGTTTATCTTTAGGAGAAAAAAAAGAAACTATTATTAATGATGAAATTTTAAATTTAATAAAAAAACGTGATGAATATAAAAGTAGTAAAAATTACATTAAAGCAGATGAAATTAGAGAAATTTTGCTTCAGAAAAATATTAAACTTATTGATACTAAAAATGGAACTACCTATGAAATTATTAAATGATTATTTTTACATTGGCTATTGTTTTGTCAAATTAAAAAAAATATGATATGATAGTCACAACAAATAAAGTATTTCAATTTTAAAAATTGGATAAATTATTTATTTGTTAAAGATAAACTTTTAATTTCAAATTATTATAATATTATTGGAGTTGATTATTTTGAAAAAAATTACTAAATATTTAATATTAATATTAGCCCTTTTTTTAACTTTTTCTTGTGGACAAGAAATAACAAATGATGGCTTTAAAGTAAAAAAAGGTTATGATAATAATAAAAATTATATTAAAAATATTACTAATATAAATAATTTTATAAAATTATACAATAGTAATAAAACAAGTGTAATTGTTATTGGCCAAACTCAATGCTCTCATTGTATAGAATTTAAACCCAAAGTAAATAAAGTTACTTATTCTACAAATTCTACGATATATTGGTTAGAATATGATACATTAAATGGAAATGATAGAAATAAATTTCAAAATTTAAATGAAAAATTTAAAGAATTTGGAACACCTTATACAATATTTGTGAAAAACGGTGAAATAATTGATGAATTGATTGGTGATGTAGGTGCAAATAATTTTTATAAAGCACTTGTAAAAAATAAATTAACAAAGTAAAAGTAGGTATTTTTTATGAATAATGTTTATCAAAAAGTTTTAGAATTTAAAAATAAATATTCTCGTACAATTGCTTGGAGATTAAAAAAACATTCTGATATTATTTTAAAGCATTTAAATCCTGATGAAACAATTAAATATGTTTTTTGTGGTCAAAAAAATGATAAGTTTTATGATTTTACTACAACATGTGTTATTGCTTTGACAAATAAAAGAATATTAATTGGGCAAAAAAGAGTGTTATATGGTTATGCTCTTAATTCAATTACACCTGATTTATATAATGATATGCAAATTTATGAGGGACTTATATGGGGAAAACTAGTAATTGATACAGTAAAAGAAAAAATTATAATAACTAATTTATCAAAAAAAGCTTTAACGGAAATTGAAACAGAAATATCATCATTTATGATGGAAGAAAAATTAAAGTATAAAAATTTTAAAGGTTAATTAACCTTTTTTTATTTTGGGCATAACTTATTATAGGAGTGATGATATGTTTAAAAGATATATAGTTAAAAGTGGAGATACTTTATATTCAATAGCAAATGAATTTGGTACAACTATTGAAAATCTAAAACAAATTAATAATTTATATTATAATAATGATTTAAGACAAGGAACTGATATTTTAGTACCAAGTGGAAGTCAAAAATACTTTGATTATTATACAATAAAAAAAGGAGATAATTTATATCAAATAGCTAAAAGATATAATATTAATCCTGAATTATTAGCTAATATGAATGGTCTAGATATGGATGATTATATTTATCCCAATCAAGAATTATTAATTCCTAAAGGAGGATATAGTTATTATATAACAATGGAAGGAGATACGTTAGATACAGTAGCAAATAGATTTAATGATACAAAAGAAAGAATTTTAGAAGAAAATAGTACAATTTATTTATTACCAGGTCAATTATTAGTTAGAAAAAGACAAAATTAAAATTTGTCTTTCTTTTATTTTTATAATATAATTATTATGCGGAGGCTGGTAATTGTGATATTTAGAAAACCCTATAAATTTTTAATAAAACATTTTAGATTAATTCATTTAATTGTTTGTTTTTTATCAATTTATTTAATATATAAAAATAATTTAATTATCCAGTTTTTTAGAGACTATGTTAATTCCGGAACAAGCACTTATTATACTAATATTGCCGCTAAATATGTAAGTATTTTTATGTATTTAGATATAATTATTATACTTGGCCTACAAATTTTTATTTATTTATTAATGAAAAATAAGAAAAAACCAAGAAAATATTACATTATGAGTATAATTTATTATACTATTGCATTTATGATATTAACATTTGCATATGGAATATTTAAAACTTTTGAAAATAACATAGTTGATATTCAAGTAGCTAGTTTGTATAGAGATATTTCCATTATTATTTCTTTACCACAATATTTAATTTTAATACTGTCTTTTATAAGAGGTATAGGTTTTAATTTAAAAAAATTTAATTTTTCTAAAGATTTAGAAGAAATGGAAATTGATATAAAAGATAATGAAGAATTTGAATTTGTTGTAGGTAGAAAAAGTTATAAAGTTAAAAGAAATTTAAGAAGAACTTTAAGAGAGATAAATTATTATATAAAAGAAAATAAGTTTGTTTTTGGAATAATTATTTTTATTATAATAACTCTTATTGGCACAATATATTATTTAAATCATAATGTTTATAATAAAGTATATAATGAAAAAGAAACTTTTAAAAATTCTATATTTTCTGTTCAAGTAAACGAAAGTTATATAACAAATATGGATTATCACGGAAAAATTTATGATGATTATTATTTAATTTTAAAAATAAATATAAAAAATAATTCAGCTGTTGGACAAACTTTAAAACTCGATGATTATCGATTAATTGCTGATAATAAAAGTTTTTATCCAATAAAGACAATGAATGAAAAATTTGTTGATTTAGGATATCCATATAATAATGAAATAATAAATCCTAATTCTAGTAATGAAAAATTAATAATTTATCAAATTCCCAAAGACAGTTTGGCTAAAAATTATACTTTAAGAATAGTTAATGAATTAAATTTTAGAGTTGGGTCTATAATGGCTAAATATTATAATACAAAAATTAAACCAAAAATATTAAAAAATGAAGTTCAAGAAAAAAATTATAATTTAAATGATGAAATTAATTTAAAAGATTCACCTTTAAAAAATTCTAAACTATTAATTTCATCATATAAAATAGATGGTTCTTATTCATATGATTATAAGTCTTGTGAATCTAATATTTGTCAAATTTTAAAAAATGTTATTTATCCAGAAAATTTAGGAAATTATATGTTAAGTATAAAATATGATTTATCCTTAGATAAAAATTCATCTTATACTAAATCAATTAATAATAACAAATATTTTTTCATTAATTTTATGAAAATTAAATATACTATTAATGGTAAGGAAAGAATTTCTAACATTATAAATAGAACTCCAAATGATGTTAAAGATACATTTTTATGTGAAGTTCCTGGAGAAGTTTATAATGCTCAAAAAATTAATTTAATTTTTAAAATTAGAAATATTGATTATTCAATTTTATTAAAATAATATATTATATTGAAAATTTTTACTTTATTTGATATAATCTCCTTACATGGGGCTTTAGCCAAGTGGTAAGGCGTGGGTCTGCAACACCCTGATCACCGGTTCAAATCCGGTAGGCCCCTCCAATATGATTAATATTCCCTTATTTATGGGATTTTTTTATTTTATATTTTATTTAAAGGTATACAAAATTAATGTTTTAGGTTATAATAATCAACTAAAAAGAGGTTTTATTATGAATAATTTAAACTTATATTTAGAAAATGGCCATAAATTATTTTTTAATGACACATATTTATCAACATATAAAAAAGATATTATGGATTTTTTAGAAAATACGGATATTTCTTATATGAATAATATTAATTTTGCCAAAAAAATGATGATGTCTCAAGAAATAAAGTCAAATAATACAATTGAAGGAATTAATGATAATATTGAACGTATTGATGATGTTATAAAAAATAGATTTTCATACTCAGAAGATGAGAGAAAAAGAATTATTAATTTATATCATGGTTATCAATATATATTAAATCATAAAGAAATAAATAAAGAAACATTAAAAGTTCTTTATAATATTTTAAGTAATGATTTACTTGATGATTATGCTAAAAAAAATATGGGGAAATATTATCGAGAAAAAACAGTTTATATTCTAAAAGGTAATAGACTAGATGTTGAACCTTATGAAGGGGTTAATACTTTAAAAATTGCGGAGTTTATGGATAATCTTTTATATTACATAAATAAACATGAAGATGAAACTTATATAGATAATTTCATAAAATCTCAAATTATTCATTTTTATTTTGTTTATATTCATCCATATTTCGATGTTAATGGTAGAACTAGTCGTACACTTGCTATGTGGTACTTATTAAATAATAATAATTATCCTTTTATAATTTTTAATAGAGCAATAGCTTTTGCTAAAAGAAAATATGAAAATAGTATTGTAGCAAGCAGAAAATATGGAAATATTACTTTATTTTTAAAAAACATATTAGAATGTGTTTCCAAAGAGTTTGAAAAAGAATATATAATAAACAGTATTGTACAAAATTCTAAGTATACAATTACTAAAGAAGAAAGCCAACTCATAGAATATTTTTTAACTATGAAAAATAATTTTACTATAAAAGATCTAGCAGTAATTTATAATAAATATAATAATAAGCAAAGAATTGAAAAAGTTTTTCAAGAAAAAATTATGCCTTTAATTGATAAAAATATTTTTGTTATAAATTACTATACTAAAAGTTTTATAACATCAAGTGAACATAATTCTTTTATAAGTTTAAATAAAGATTTACTTAATGTTGATAAAAGTAAAATCAAACATTTAAATATTGATGATTATATTTCTTGACTTTTATTAAAAAGATGTTAAAGTAATATCGGAGGAAAAAATATGAAGAAAAATGTAAAAACAAAGGAAAATATAACTAAATTTACAACTGAATTTAAAAATTTTATTATGAGAGGCAATGTTATTGATTTAGCTGTTGGTGTAATAATTGGTGGTGCTTTTGGAAAAATCGTTACTTCAATAGTTAGTGATATTTTAATGCCTTTAATTGGTCTTGTTTTAGGCGGTATTGATTTTAGTAATTTATCTATTAAATTAGGTGATGCTAAATTAATGTATGGAGCATTTATTCAAAATGTAATAGATTTTTTAATCATATCCTTTTGTATTTTTGTATTTATTAAAATAATTAACAAAATTACATTTAAAAAGCCTAAGAATGAAGAAGTTAAAAAAAGTGATGAGGTTATTTTACTTGAGGAAATAAGAGATTTACTTAAGAAGAAAAAATAATATTTAAATAATAATATTTTTGAATATTATTTTTTTCTTTAAAATAAATATAAAATGGGAGTAAGAAGGTGTTAGCCTTGCAAAAAAAGATAAAAATTAGGGCTAAAAAAATTTTTAGAAGACATTATTTAATTTTTATTGCGGTATGTTTATTTGCTGCGTTTATTGGCACAGAATTTAATGATTCATTATACTTGTTAAGACTTAATAAAAAAAATGTTTTAAAGGATGAAGTAATAAATGAAATTTTAAAAGGTGATATTAATAAGGGAAAAGAGTTAAGCAAAGAAATAATTAATAACAATAAAAAAAATAATAATAAAATAATAGGATATAATAATGGCTATTTTGCTAAAATAGTAAATTTATATAATTCGGGTTCTTTATATGTATCTATAGTAAATACAATTTACTCAATACTAAATTCTACTAATATTTCGATAATTATATTAATATTATTAAGTCTAATTATTAGTTTTATTTTTTGGTTTTTTGTGTCAAATCCCTATAAAATTATATCAAGAAGAATTTTTTTAGAAGGAAGAATATATGAAAAAGTTCCTTTTCAAAGATTTATATTTCTAGTCAAAGTAAAAAAATTACTAAAAACATCTATAACTTTATTTATTAAAAATATAATGTATTTTTTATGGTGTTTTACAATAGTTGGAATTATTATAAAAAGATATTCTTACTTTTTAGTACCATATATTTTAGCTGAAAATCCTAATATATCAGCTAAAGATGCAATAATGCTATCTAAAAATATGATGAATAATCATAAATTTGAATGTTTTAAATTAGAATTTTCTTTTATATTGTGGGATATTTTGGGCTTTATTACATTGGGTATTTCTAAAATATTATTTTCAAATCCCTATAAAATTATTACATATTGTGAATATTATGCAAAATTAAGAAAAGAAGCAATAGAAAATAAAATTTTAAATTATGAACTATTAAATGATAAATATTTATTTGAAAAAGCATCTGAAGACGAAATGAAAAAAGCATATCAAGATATTTATTTAAATACCAAAGTTGAAAAAATGGAATTAAATGGGGTAAGAGGTTTTTTAGTTCGAAATTTAGGAATAAATTTATATGGTATAAGTAAGCAAAAAGAAATTGATGATTATGAATTAAAAAAAATAAAAAGAAAAATGTATAAAAATACAATTAGTAAAAAGGTTTATCCTATAAGATTATTTTCTTTAAATTATAAAAATAAAAAACGTTTAGATAATACTAATTATTTAAGGGCTTATCCAATATCTTCTTTAATTATTATGTTTTTTATATTTTCATTTATTGGTTGGCTTTGGGAAGTTAGTTTACATTTAATAAAAAATGGTGTATTTATAAATAGAGGAACTTTACATGGGCCTTTAATTCCCATATATGGATGGGGTGCAATATTAATTATAACTTTATTAAAAAGATTAAGATACAAACCAATATATTTATTTATCTTTTCAATTATTCTTTGTGGATTAATAGAATATTTTACATCCTTTTATTTAGAAACAGTTTATCAAACTAAATGGTGGGACTATAGTGGATATTTTATTAATATAAATGGGAGAATTTGTGCAGAGGGCTTATTAGTATTTGGCCTTGGTGGGCTAGCTACTATTTATGTTTTTGCACCTTTAATAGATAATTTATTAAAAAAGTTTAATATTAAATTTATAATATTTATATGTATTTTTTTAATCACTATATTTATAATTGATCAAATTATTTCCTTTAATCATCCAAATGTGGGAAAAGGTATTTCTATAATTAATACAAATTAAAATGTGTCATTTTTGACACATTTATTTTTTTGATATATTTTCTCTATTAAATCCCTCATCATCAAAATAAGACGTATTTTCGTTATTAGCAAAATTTAATGTTCCATGAATTTTTTCAATATTTATTTTAGTTTTGCATTTTGAATATGTGGGAATTGTAGCAATAATTCCCGCTTCATATTGAATTCTAGCATCTAATCCATACTTTTCTTCTATTTCTTTTGCTTTTTTATCAATATTTTCTACATATTCACAAGCATTACGACATCCCATTAAATAAAAATCATATTCTTCGTTCAAAATATTTCACCTCAATAACATCTTAGCATATGTAATAATATTTAGCAAATATAATATGGTAAATTTACAAAAATATTGTATAATAAAAATGTAAAAAAAGTAAGAGGTATAAAATATGAAAAAAAATAGAAAAGCAATATTAATGATTCATGGACTTGCAAGTGGTATAAGTGATGTGGAATATATGGCGCGTATTTTAGAATTAGAATCAAATTTTGATGTATATACATTTACCTTGCCAGGACATGATATAAAACAAAAAGTAAAAAAAGAACAATGGGTTGAAGAATGTGTAAATGAAATAGAATTTTTGATTAATAATGGCTATAAATCTATTTATTTAGTTGGTTATAGTTTAGGAGGGATTCTTGCTTGTATTTTAGCCAAGTATAAAGAAGTTAAAAAAGTTGTTTTAATTTCTCCAGCTTTTAAAATATTTGCTTTAAAAGAAGAAAATTTAGATATTTTAAAAACAATTAAAACAGCACCAAAAATATTAAAACAATATAGTAAAGATACAATAACAACGAGAATATTTAAATTGCCATTATCAGTAATATTTGAATTTTTAAATTTTGTAATTGAAAATCAAAATGCTGTAAAAAATTTAAAAGTTCCAACATTAATTTTTTATGGAACTGATGATAAAATGGTAAGACAAGATAGTATAGATTATGTTTATCAAAATACATTAAATAAATATAAAAAAGTAATTTATGTTAAAAATGCTACACATGATTTATTAAGAGAAAATAAAAATGAAGAGATTGTACAATCGACTAAGAAATTTTTAAAACATAAAAAAAGTATTTATAAATTACATGATTTTTAGTAACCTTTTTTCTTTAAATCACTAACAATTTGAATATAATTATCAGTAATATCAAAAGTTCTAATTTTAGCTCTTCTTAAATCTATTATATCAGCATGTGAAAGTCCCCTAAAACCTTCTTTTTTTATTTGATGAAAGGTTCCCCATTTAGCCGATGAAATTGTAGATAATCCATCAATTTTTTCTTTTGTTTTTAAACGCATTATAAAATAAGGAATTGTTAAAATAATATCGCTGAATGGATTATTCATGGCAGAATAATAACTTTGATAATATACTTTTTTACTATTTAAAACTTCTTTATTAAATTTTTTTAAATAATTAGTAGTTGTTTGATAGATACTTGATTTTATATCTGGTAATTTACTGCCAATTAGTTTTGAATAAAAATTTACTATAAAGCAAAAAATATCAAATAAAATTTTAGGTAAATTACAAATAAAATCTGAAAATTCCGAACCTCTATGGGGAGTTGAAATTGTAGTAAGTGATGCTACTTTATTTTCCATGTGTAATTTTGTAATTAAATATCTAGCGTCAAGACCACCTTTAGAATGAGCAATAATATTAATTTTTTTATATTTTTTATTTTTTAAAATATTATTTATTTTTCTTCTTATTTCATAAGCTGAATTTTCAATAGTATTAGTTGCATCATGTTCACCATAAAATATAGTCGCCCCATTTTGTATTAAAATATTTGGGATTCTTCCCCAATAATTAGATTTTTTACGATCACGCCAACAAAGACCATGTAAAAGTAAAATAGGATATTTTGTTTTACAGTTGTCACTTTCTACTTTAACTTGATCACTTCTAATATTCATTTCATATTCATAAGTATCAGTTGCATATTTAATTAATAATATTGATGGAAATATATTTATAATTGGTATAAAAATAAATAATATACAAAAAACAAAATATTTTCTTTCTAAATTTTTGGCATTAAATAACATTCTTAAAGCAGCACTTAAGAATACCGCATAAGTTATTATAAGGTATAATATTAAATTAATAGTAAAAGTAATAATTAAATAAGCATTTATTTTTTTAAAAAAAACTACGTAAATTGCTAATAAGAAAATATAAAAAAATTGTAATAATATTGAAAGTAGATGATATATCATTAAATTTCTTCCACTAATTAAAATATTTAATGATTTATTTTTAATATTATCTACTCTTAAATACCTATTAATATTCCAAATTATTTTTAACCAAAGATAACTTGATAGTAAAAAAATAATGATTGTAAAAATATTAAAATTATTAGCTAAAATAAAATAAGAATTAGGATAATAAGAAAGAATAAATATTATAATTAATTTGTTAAAAAAATTAACGTTTTTTCTAACGCACAAAAAAAATAATTTGATTATAAAAAGAATATATAGTATATAAAGCATTACTTTCACTCTTTCTTTGTTTATTATTTTAATTTAAAATATGTAAAAATGCAAATAAAATAAGTTTTATATAAAGTAACATAATTAAAAAATCAGTAATTTTTAAATTGACTATTATTTTTATATAACATATAATACTTTTTTAAAAGGAGGGAAATATATGGAAATTTCTAATATATTACTTAGCACTTTAAGAGATAGAATTAATTCAAATACTCAATCTTTAAGAAAACATTCCAAATTATTAGAAATTCAAATCTTATTTGAAGAATTTAAATTAGGACTCATAACAAAGGAAGAATTATTGAATAATCCAATATATATTCAATATAAAAAAGAACAAATTAAAAATATAAAGGAAATTAATAAAACTGAAGATATAAAAATAAAAAAATTATAAATAATTTATTTTATTTTTTAAATTATGGTAATTTAATGACAATATAAAATTAACAAGAAAAACTTAAGAATAAGAATCGTTTTAAGAAAATTAAAAGAAGATTATGAATGGAATATACTTAAGGGTTTATAAAACATAGGAAAATTATTTATAAACCAATGCTTGAAGAAATTAATATTGAAAAATATTTAGTTTCTAAAAAAATAGATAAAATAACTTGTGGTTGAAAATCCGGTAAAAATGTTAGACTATGGATTTTATCTACGGTGAAATCAATGACTTAAATATAGTATTTCTTTTATTTTAAATAAACTGGAGCAAATTTTATTAAAAATGGCAAAAAATATAAAATTTCAAGATCTAATCAGTTAAAGTAAGCTAATAAAGCAAATATAAATTTATAATTAAAAATACTAAATAGTATATTATAAATTTATGATAAGAATGATGAAGAAAATAATATACATCAAGAATTTTGAATAAGTTTAATTTATCTTTTATCTTATAAAAATAATTTTGTTAATGTTATTTGTATATGATATAATACTATCCAAGTAATACTAAAATTTAAACTTGGAGATTAGGAACCATTGAAACCTGGGAATCTAATATATTAAATACAAGAAATTATTTTAAAGAAAAAATGCTTGGAGTTCCAATCCCAACATTAAAAGTAAAACTTGTAGATCCAGAAACTGGTAAAAAAGTGAAAAAAGGTGAAAGAGAAATTTATATCTTTCAGAGCCATCAATTTATGATTGGTTATCATAATAAAGAATAAACTGAAAAAGTGATTTCTTACGATAAGAAGGAACTAGATGGTTAAATTTAGAGGTTTTTTTATCTCTTTTCATATAAATATACTAACATTTTAAAAAAGGTTTAACAGAATTAGTAAAAATCTTGAATATAATAGGAAAACGTGGCATAGTAGCACCTATCCATAAAATAAGAAACATCTGTATATAAAATCAACTGTATTAGCAGGAGTATGTTCAGTATAATGGTAAATAAATCTTTCACGGGATGCTTCATCAATACAGGTCCATTGATAGAATCTAAGATCATC